>CAVHMC010000010.1:2730-17629 GCA_963636895.1 Oscillospiraceae bacterium
ATTTCACGAACTTCGTCAAAAACGTCCTTGTATTCATTTTTAAGTTCCTTTAATTTTCCCGAAAGTTCTTCTCTTTTTACGTCTTTTATTTCTTCTCTGGTATGCAAATTTTCTAATCTCGTTTCCGCTTCTATCTTTTCCTTTTCAAGATTTTCTTCTTCTTTTGTAAGGCGTATTTTTTTAAAAGCATTCAAAGCATACACTTTGTCTTCCATTTCATTCAAATCTGTTACACTTAAAGGACTATTCTTTAATTTGTCTTCAACAATAGTTTTTAATAGTTGTCTTGAAATTTCTTCTTGAGCACTTTCGTTTAGACTTTCAAAGTTCCCCGTTATTTTTAAAATCTCTTTTTTACGAAGATTTTTGTTTGAGATATTTTTTAAATTGCCAAACATCTCTTTGACAACGTATTCATAATAAATATCGCAAGCAGACCGACCGCCCCTTTGCATCAACTTGCTTGACTCTTCAGGAGTCAAGTCTTTGTCCTTTATTTTTAAACAACAACTAAATCTTGGGTGCTCTTGATTTTTGAAAAGGTCAAGAATAGTCTCTCGCTCACTATCGGAGAAATGATTTAACTCGTTAACTAAATATTCTTTTTCTTCCTTAATAAAATTGTCACAATTTGAAATCTCTTTTTGTGCAAAAAAAGACAAAATTTTATGCTCGGAAAGTCTTTTTTTATATTCTATTGCATCATCAATTTGTAGAGCTCTAATCATGTATCTATCGGCAAGTCGTTCGGTACTTGACTTAAAAAAATTTGTCAAAATAGTATATTTTAGCAATTTATCTTTAACACTCATTTTTTCTCCCTCTTTTATTTTAATGATTTTTTATAACAAAATTTTAGTTCTATTTGTAAAATTAAAGGCTCGCTTCGCAATTTTTGTCGACATCTTCTTGCTTGTTAGATTTCTCAAATTCTTCACCAATAATTTTTTGCAAAATTCCTTCACAAGCCATAACTTGTGTGCATTTTTTTAGTTCGTCAGGATTTTCAGATTCATTAGATTTTGCTACTGCTTGTTCCCTTATGTCTTTTAAATATTTTTGTGCAAATTCATTTTCAATAGTGGTAGAAGCTTGCACTTCCTTGCGAATATTTGAAAAAGCCTTCTCCACTTGAGTACTGTTGTTTGTGCTAAAAACTTGCATAGCGTATGCTATTTTTGCTTGGGCAAAACAAGTAAAATACACGTCAAGCACAGTCTTTGCATTGGCTAAATTTTTTGCGTTGAAAGTTTTGGTCTCATCAACTCGCAAATCGTTTTGCCTTCTTTCAGTCTCTTCAATTAAATAATTCATTTTAGAAAGGAACGCCCTTCTCTCTTCTTTTTCTCGTGGTCTAATTGATAAAAAAATCTCTTTTTTAAGGGCATCTTTTCTATCTGTCAACTCTTTCAAGTCGTCATTGCTTTCCTTGCTGTTTACTATAAGCTGTTGCGTCAAATTGTATTCGTCCGCCAAATCAAGCAAATTTGAAACACATATTTTATTTTTTTTCATTTTTTCTCTCCATTTTTTATTTTTTTATGCACAAACAATGTCTACGTTTGTTGCAAATAGAGTATACCAAATCTTTTTTGACATTTCAAGACCCAATTTTTATTTTTTTATTTACAAACAAAATCAAATAAACAATGAGGTTAACCATCAAAAAAACACACTAAAATAAAAAACTTGAAAATTCATTTTATTAAAAGGCTAAATATCCTTAAACACAAAGTAATAATAGGCACCTAAACCACGAAGCTCTCAAATTTAACAGGCATTTTCCAATTACAAAAAAAATAACGACAATAAAATAGGCAAACAAAAAAAACAAGGCTTAAAATAAGTCCTTGTTCTTAAAAAATATTTACAATCTATTAGGTATTTTTGAAGTAATGTTTAAACATGTCTATGTCATTTCTATATATTAAATTAAGAATACCTATCTAAAATATTTGCTTGTTAAAATTAGCAAAGGTCTACTCTTAAAAATGTCTTTTTGCCTTTCTTTAAGACTATTGATGTCGAAAGTTCGGCAAGACAAAGGGAATAAAAGGGGTCTAAAATCACTCTGCCGTCGACACTTATTCCACCCCCAGCAATGAGCCTACGGGCTTCGCTCTTTGAAGGTGCAAGATGAGTAAGAGAAAGTAGTTCGATAAGAGAAATCTTATTATCCTTTAAAGCATCTTTAGGCAACTTAAATTTAGGCATATTTTCGTCGTTTCTATCGCCCGAGAACAAGGCTTGCGCACTTGCACGTGCTTTGTCGGCATCATCTTTTCCATGGACATCTTTTGTAAGTTCGTATGCCAAAACTTCCTTTGCTTGATTTAAGTCTTCGCCCTTCAAAAGTGCCAACTTGTTTATCTCTTCCATAGGTACAAAGGTCAACATTTTTAAAAATTTTATAACGTCCGCATCGTCAACATTTCTCCAATATTGATAAAATTCAAAAGGTGTTGTCTTGTTTCTATCAAGCCAAACAGCCCCTTTTGCTGTTTTGCCCATTTTTTTACCTTCGCTTGTTGTAAGAAGATTTATCGTCATCGCACTTGCATCTTTGCCAAGCTTTTTTCTGATAAGTTCAGTACCAAAAAGCATATTAGACCACTGATCATCTCCGCCAAATTGAAGATTGCAGTTGTAATTTTTAAACAAATAATAAAAGTCATACGATTGCATAATCATGTAGTTAAATTCGAGAAAAGACAACCCCTTTTCCATACGTTGCTTGTAGCACTCGGCCCTTAGCATGTTGTTGACTGAAAAGCACGCACCCACTTCTCTCAAAAGTTCAATATAATTAAGTTTGAGCAACCAATCGGCATTGTTGAGAGCCAAAGCCTTACCTTCGCCAAAATCGATAAAACGTTCCATTTGTTTTTTAAAACAATTGCAATTATGTTCAATCGTCTCTGGTGTCAAGACGTTTCTCATATCCGTTCGGCCTGATGGGTCGCCCACATAGCCGGTACCACCACCTAACAGAACAATTGGTCGATTACCCCCCATTTGCAAACGTTTAATGAGCGTTAAGGTCATATAATGTCCCACATGCAACGAATCGGCCGTTGGGTCGAAACCTATATAAAACGTTGCTTTTCCGCTGTTTATCAAATTCTTAATTTTTTCTTCATCGGTCGTTTGGGCGATAAGTCCACGTGAGACCAAGTCTTCGTATAATTGCATATTTTTCTCCTTAAAATATTCCTATTGTACCATTTTTTTATAAAAAAACAACTTATTTTTATAATAAAAATCAAATATTTTTATAATAAAAAATCAAATATTTTCACAATAAAAAAACAAGTAACTATTAAAATCTTTTTAATTGAATATAGTTAAAAACCAATAAAAAAATGAAATGTTTACACATTAACTTCCGTCACAACAATGTCACTGCCAAGTCCCAAAATATTTTTGATATAGACGTCGCCCACCTTTATCCGCATTGGCTCGTTTTCTTCTTTTATGGCGCACAAGACGTCGTCGACTTTTCCCTTAGGAACGGGGCAAGACGTTTTTAGGCAAATCGTACCTTTTTTGTATTTTTTTACGGTCGTCACTATACGCTCTGGGGCGGTGGCTTCTTTTAAACCATACTCATGCCCTCGTGGACAGGAGTTGCCCGTCACAACGATTTCGTCACCCCTTTTTGTCACTGTCAAAGTACAGCCTACGGGACACATAATACAAGTTAACTCCATTTTTTCTCCTTTTAAATTATTCTAAAATTGTAAATAAAATTGAAATCTTGTTGTAAAATCTATCCAATCTTACAACAAACCTCATTGGTCGGCATTGTTTTGTTTAACGAAGAATAAGTTTACAAAATACTATTTACATTTTAATAACTTTTAGTTATTAATTTATAACTATTTTTATAATTAGTATTGTTTTAGTGCTAACTACAATTTATATGATAGTTATAAAACAATAACTATTACTTGGTTTCAATAAATATCTTTATATCGTCCGTTAGTTCAGATTTGCTTATTATCACGCTTTCCATTTCGGCTGGAAGTATCACTTTTTTAGCAAGTCTTCTTATTTCCTTTCCGTTGCAAGTTGCGACAATGTCACAATTTTTAAATATTGCCGACGACCTAAAATTTATAGTCAAAATTCCATTTCCTTCATAATACAACGATGGGTTGACATATCTTAGCCCGTAGCCAAATTCAATATTATGTGCTTTCTTAAAATTTAACAAGCCTTTTACATATCTGCCTGCATTTTTACCTGCACGTTCGGACTCTTTGGACACGTTGTCCACAATGTCATGCACATGCAAAACATTCCCGCACGAAAACACCCCATACTTATTTGTCATAAGATACTCGTCAACCTTTGCTCCGCCCGTTATTTTGTTTTGCTCAACATTTATATGCGACAAAATATCGCTCTCGGGGACAAGCCCAATGCTTAACACAACTGTGTCACAAGGGATAAACTCTTTTTTGTCTAAATCAAAGGAAAAGTCCTTTTTGACGGGAGCAACCCAAATACCTTCCACCCTATTTTCTCCCACAACTTCTACAACAGTTTTTGACAAGTGCAGTGGAATGTTGTAGTCTTCAAGACATTGCACGATGTTACGTTTTAGTCCCGAAGGGTATGGCATAACTTCGTATACGCCAAGCACGTTTGCTCCCTCAAATCTAAGCCTTCTTGCCATAATAAGACCAATGTCTCCACTGCCCACAATTACAACATTTTTGCCCACCATTTTACCATAAATATTCACCAACTTTTGAGCACACCCCGCGGACAATATTCCCGCAGGTCTTGTCCCGCAAAGATTGATAGCTCCGCTTGGTCTTTCTCTACACCCCAAAGCACAAACAATTGCCTTTGCCCTTATTTTAAAAGCCCCCGAACTATTTATGCAATCTATTTCATAGCAAGTGTTGCACTTAGAAGTTGTTTGCAAAAAATCATTACTTGAACAATCTTTCAAATTTAAAATTGTAGTGCTGAGCAAAATTTCGACGTCACTTGCTTTTATTTTTTCTGCAAATCTTTTTGCGTATTCGGGACCGGTCAATTCTTGCTTAAAATAGTTTAGCCCAAAGCCGTTGTGAATACATTGGTTGAGTATTCCACCAAGTTTATTGTCCCTTTCAATTACAACAGCCTTTAAACCTTGCTCGGCAACTTTTAGTGCACTTGCCATACCAGCACTTCCGCCACCAAGTATAGCGACATCATAATCATTTTTCATAAATTCCGCCCTCCTTTATATTCCCAACAAGGACGCTTGAGGAACCTTTAAAATCAATTTCTTCTTCGGGTACTTTGTAGTAGTCGGCCATAATTTTTAATATCTTTGGGTAGCAAAACGACCCGCCACAATGTCCCATAGTTGTTCTAAGTCTTCTTTTCAGTCCGTCAGTTGTAAGAGGATATGGAGTTTCTTTTAGCACGTCTAGAATTTCGCCCTTTGTAATTTTTTCGCAATGGCAAACAATCTCGCCATACGCTTTGTTTTTCTTTATATATTCATTTTGTTGTTTAAGACTTAAATCTACAATATGCGGTGTCCTATTAAGTCTTTTTGGGATAATCTTTTTTGTCTTGATATTTTGATTTAAAACATGTTTTGTCACGTCTTCCGCAATAGCTGGAGCACAAGATAAACCCGGAGAGCATATCCCTGCGAGTACAATATAGTTTTGATTTTTGTTTTCATATTTTATTACAAAATCATCTCCCGCAATCACACGAACACCCGCATAGAGTTTGATAGTTTTGCGGAAATTTATATTGTCCACCATATTTACAACTTTTTCCTTTATTATTTCCAAAGACGAATAAGAAAAGGAAGTGTCATAAGTCTTTTCGTCAACGGCTGTTGGCCCAAAAAATATGTTTTGATGCACTGTAGGGCAAGCCAAAATTCCTTTGCCATGTTTGGTGGGAAGTGGAAAAATAGGTCTATTTACAAGTCCCGCTTGAGAATTATCTAGCAAAATATATTCGCCTTTTTTGTAAGTTATATCAATCTTGTCTTCTCCCAAAAGAGCCCCTATATCGTTTACGCCTGCCCCCGCACAATTTATGATATAGTCGCAATTAAAACTCCTTCCATCGCTACTTTCTACAAAAAACTTTGAATTATCCCTTTTAATTTTAATTGTGTTAAAATTTAGCAACAAATCCCCACCATTTATCAAGCCTTCTTGCACAAGAGAAATGCAAAAAGAATAGGGAGAAATAATCTTGGCATCTTTTGCGAAAAGTCCATATTGTATCTCTTTATTTAAATTTGGCTCCAACTTTATCAATTGGTCTCTATCTAAAATTTCAAGATTTTTTACACCGTTTGCATTGCCCCTATCTAGCAAAATCTTTAAGGCTGGCAAGTCTTCTTTCTTTCCCACTACAAGTGACCCGCAAGGAATAATCTTTTCCCCCAACCTTTTGGCTAAGGCTTGATACATTTTGTTGCCACGCACGTTGTATCTTGCTTTAAGCGACCCCGTCATGGCGTCATAGCCCGCATGAATAATGCCACTATTTGCCTTTGTTGCACCCAAGGAAACGTCGTTTTCCTTTTCTATCAGCACACATTTTACCCCAGACAAAACAAGACTATCAAAAATATTTGCTCCAATAATTCCCGCCCCAAAGACAGCCACTGAAAATTTTTCCATATTTTCTCCTTTTAAAACGGTTTTAATTTTGCCAAAAACAATTAAATTTTTACAATTAATTATGTCTAAAATTTTTAAAAGTTATCCACAAAAAATTGTTATATTGTTTATAAATAAGAATAATTATTTTGTCAAAAAAGGTCAAATAAAATGCAACCAAAAGTTGTTTAACCATATAAAAGACTTTTATGTATAAACTTTTGCTTGCTTGGTTAAAAAATTCTCCAAATAATGTTGTGCTTGTAGATTTTTTTGTTTAAAAAATATTAAAACAATAAAATTTAGCAAAAAGATTAAAAGCAATTTTATTTGGTTTAACAAAATATAAGTTAAAAACAATAGAACTTGTCAAAAGAATTAAAGATAATTTTAAAAAGCGACTTTATTTAATTTGATAAAAGACAAGATTTTTTAGACAAAAAGGCACAACAAAGCATAATAAAAGTGTTTTGATTATTTTCAAATAAATGCTAAACTAAAGGTAGTATAAAGTTTTTATTTTTTATTTTTAAAGGAAAGAGTATGAGATATATTTTAACCATTGATGAAGGGACAACTTCGGTTAGGGCAATTCTATTTGATACGATTACAAACAAAATTGCAAGGATAGAGCAAGAGTCCTTCAAACAATATTTTCCAAAGCCAGCATGGGTGGAGCATGACGCAGAAGAAATTTGGGAAAAATGTAAAAGTTGTGTCAAAAAGGTTATGAAAGACATTGACCCAAGTGATGTTTATGGAATAGGAATAACCAATCAAAGAGAGACGTCGGTGTGTTGGAGCAAGTCGACGGGTAAAGCACTTTATCATGCGATAGTGTGGCAATGTAGGCGTACAAGTAAGTATTGCGAGATGCTGAAAAAATCGAATAGAGCAAAAACCATAAAATCAAAAACCGGGCTTATCCCAGACGCATATTTTTCGGCAACAAAATACAAGTGGTTTTTGGACAATGTACCCGAAGTGGCAGAAGCACTCAAAAACAACGACTTATGTTTTGGCACAATCGAGAGTTTTCTTGTTTATAAGTTGACGGAAGGCAAGAGTTTTGTTACCGACGTAACAAACGCAAGTAGGACAATGCTTTTTAACATAAAAGAACTTAAATGGGACGACTATTTGCTTAAACTTTTTGGTATCCCACTATCTACCCTTCCAAAAATTGTCAACAACGATGATGTTGTGGGCGTTTGCGAATTGTTTGGTGGAGAAATAAAGGTGGCGGGACTGATAGGAGACCAACAGAGTTCCCTATTTGGGCAAGGTTGCTTCGATAAAGGTATGGCAAAAAACACCTATGGTACGGGGTGCTTTATGCTTGTCAACACGTCAAAAGATAGAGTACTTAGCAAGCATGGACTTTTGACGACTGTTGGATATAAAGCAAATGGGCGGTTGTGCTATGCTTTGGAAGGTAGTGTGTTCAACGCAGGTTGCGTCGTAGATTGGGCGATAGAAAATTTGGGCATTGGAGAAAACCCTATGGAACTAACCGAACTTGCTCTTAGCCTTGACTCAAATGAAGGAGTGTATCTCGTGCCTGCTTTTACTGGTCTTGGCACTCCATATTGGGATATGGAAGCACGTGGACTAGTTTGCGGAATGACTCGTGGTACGGACAAACGGCATATCGCTCGTGCAGTTTTGGAAAGCATGGCGTTTTCTACTTATGACGTGCTAAAAACAGTGGAAAAAGACGCCAAGATGAAAGTGCGTGTTTTACACGTAGATGGCGGAGCAAGTGTAAATGATTTCTTGATGCAATTTCAAGCAAATCTTATCCAAATGAAACTAGAAAGGTTTAATAAGGAAAGTACTTGTATGGGAGCAGTTTTTATGACAGGTCTTGCAACGGGGGTGTATAAGAATTTGGCGGATATACGCTCCCAAATAATTTCTCAAAAGGCATATTTCCCAACTTGCAACGAAGAAGATATAAAGCCACTTTTAAAAGGTTGGAAAAAAGCAATAAATAGAACTATAAAAATCAACTAAAGTAGTTAAAGGTCTTACAGTCACTATTAAAATTGTGTAATCAAAAAATGTAGTTATCAACAAAATTTGCTTGCAATGTTTATAAATAGTTTAAAAGAATAAAGGAGAAAAAATGAAAGAAGGATATTTTGAAAGTTTTGACAAAGAAAAAATTTATTATTACGAATGGGACGACGTGGACGAGCCAAAAGGTGTGGTGCAAATTATTCATGGAATGAGTGAACATGCCAAAAGATACAACGAATTCGCTTTGGCTCTCAACAAGGCGGGCTACATTGTTTTTGCCGATGACCATAGAGCCCATGGCAAGACGGCGGGAGAGATAGGCAAAATTGGCAAGTACGACAAAGACAATCTTTTCCTAGACACTTTGCAAGACGAAATTTTTATAAGCAAAAAATTAAAAAAGTACAATTTGCCTCTGTACGTTTTCGGGCATAGTTATGGCTCTTTCTTAACTCAAGCCTATATTGAAAAATGCAAACTCTACGACAAGGCTGTTATTTGCGGAAGTGCACTTATGAAGAATAGGTTAAAAGTTAAGGCGGGGCTTTTCGTCGCAAAAATGACGTTGAAACATAAGGGCAAAGACGCCCCCGCAAAACTTATTGAAAAAATGAGTTTTAATAGTTATAACAAAAAATGTAAAAGTGGCTCGTGGATAAACACAGACGAAGATGAATGTAAAAAATATTATGCCGACCCACTTTGCACACAACCTTTTTCGGCAAAATTTTATGTCGACTTCTTTAGTGCCTTTAAAACGATTTACAAAAAAGAGTATCTTGACGCAATTGATAAGAATAAACCTTTGCTTCTTCTTGCGGGCAAAGAAGACCCCGTAGGCGACTATGGCAAATCGGTTGTCAACTTGTACAAATTTTATATAAATCTTGACATAAAAAATGTACAAATGAAATTGTACGACTCCGCTCGTCATGAAATTTTAAATGAGCCAAAAATAAAGGCACAAGTAACAAAAGACATAATTGATTTTATTGAGCAAAAATAAAAGAGATTAATAAAATATAAATTGTCTTTGTATATAAGACTTTACACTTTTATTGCTATTTGCTACATGCTCTCATTGCTACCTACTACTATTGCCATAATATAAAAATTTAGTTTTCTAACTAAAAGATTTTAAATTGTAAAAACCAAACAAATTTAAAGTCGCTAGGGAATAAAATTTAGTATCCTAACTAAAAGATTTTAAATTGTAAAAAAACCAAGTAACCTTGAAGTTGCTGGAAGTAAAATTTTATTATCAAGCAAAAAACACAAGTGACACAAAAAATCAAAACAAATTGGAGAAAAATTGGACACACAAAAATATTTGAAAGATATAAAGACAAGAATATCGACGCTGGATAGTTATACTGAGGGTGAAGAACGTCTACTTTTGCGACTTGCACTCAATTTGACAAGTAGTCAATTGTTTTTGTTAAGAGATATTTCTGATAGTCAAATTTTGGTGGCGGAAAAAGTGATAAAAAGACGACTTAAAAATGAACCATTAAGTAAGATTTTTCACAAGACAGAGTTTATGGGATATGAATTTTACGTAAATAAAGACGTTTTGTCGCCAAGAAAAGAAAGCGAACTTTTGGTGGAAATGGCATGTGAGATTTGTAAAAATTTATTAAATACAAAACAAGTTGTCAATATTCTTGATATGTGTTGCGGAAGCGGGTGCCTTGGAATATCTATAAAAAAAATGTTGCAAGATAATGTTGACGTGACCTTGTGCGATATGTCTATCAAAGCGTTGAAAGTTGCAAAGAAAAATTCAAAAGACATAAAGGTAGAGATTGTCAAAACAGATATGTTTCAAGACTTGAAAAAAAATAAAAAATTTGATATAATTTTGTGTAATCCACCATATATCTCGCAAAAGGAGTATAATAAACTTTCCACGTCAGTTAAAAATTATGACCCAAAACTTGCACTTGTTGGTGGCGAAGACGGGTTGAAATTTTACAAAATTTTAGCAAGAGATAGCAAAAAATATTTGGCTGAAAAGGGTGAGATTATTATGGAAATAGGATACAACGAAAAAGACTCCGTCGAGAAAATCTTTAAGGAAAAAGATTACAAAACATACGCGTACAAAGATTATTCGGGGCTTTATAGAGTAATCGTTGCAAATTTGGAGAAATAAAATGATTGAAAAACTAGAAAATATCGCAAAAAAATATGAAGAATTGACTGCAAAAATTATTGACCCACAAGTTATTGCGGATAATAGGACTTGGCAAAAACTTGTAAAAGAACATAGCGAACTCAAACCTATTGTAGAAAAATTTGAAGAACTAAAAAGGTGCGAGAATGATTTAAGCGGGGCAAAAGAACTTCTTAAACAAGAAAAAGATAAGGAACTTTTGCTTCTTGCAGAGGAAGAGATTGCCGAAAACGAAAAGAAAAAAGAAAAACTTGAAGACGAACTTAAAATTTTGCTTCTTCCAAAAGATGAGAATGACGACAAAAATGTTATTGTAGAAATTCGTGCGGGAGCAGGCGGAGACGAGGCAGCGTTGTTTGCGGGCGAACTTATGCGTATGTACATGATGTATGCGGAGCGTCACAGGTACAAAACGGAAGTCATCAGTTTAAATGAAATTGAACTTGGCGGGATAAAGGAAGTTGTTTTTCAAATTTCAGGCACAGGTGCTTTTAGCAACTTAAAGTATGAAAGTGGTGTTCATAGGGTGCAAAGGGTGCCAGAGACGGAGAGTCAAGGTAGAGTACATACGTCGACGGTCACAGTGGCGGTTTTGCCAGAACTAGAAGAAGTGGAGTTTGAGATTGAAGATAAAGACTTGCGTGTAGATACGTATAGAAGTAGTGGCGCAGGCGGGCAACACATCAACAAAACGGACAGCGCCATAAGGATAACCCACCTTCCTACAGGCATCGTCGTAAGTTGCCAAGACGAAAGGAGCCAACTTAAAAATAGAGAAAAAGCAATGATGGTATTAAAAGCCAAACTTTACGACTTTTATCAAGGCCAAAAAAACAAAGAATATGCCGAAGAAAGAAAATCTCAAGTGGGCACTGGGGATAGGTCAGAAAGAATACGTACCTACAACTTTCCACAAGGAAGAATAACCGACCATAGAGTAGGCTACACCGCCTACAATTTGCTAGATTTTATGAATGGCAACTTAGACGAACTCATTGAGATATTAAAACTTGACAATCAACAAAAGAAATTGGAAAGTCTTGACCTTTAAAACACCTTTTTACGTCAATTTTGTAAAAGATAAAAGGAGATAATATGCCAGAAGAAAAAGACAAAGCAACTTTGAATACTTTTGATAAGCAAGAAAAGCCTTCTAAGGAAAAGGAAATAGAGAGCATTGTAAAAAATGCACAAGACAAGACGGACTCTTCTACAAGCCAAAAAGAAGGAAGTGTTTATTCGCGAGCAAACGGAGAGCCCCTTGTTGACCCGCTTGCGATAAAAAGTTGCAAAAACGAGCAAAATAGAGACATTATCGAAAACGGCCGACTTGGTAGTTATGACGAGTACGGCAACTATCTATTTATTCCAGAAATTAGGCAAGAACTTGAAAGTATCCCAAAACTTATATACAACACTTCGGTGGCCGACGGAAAAACCACCTATGATATGCGTGCGATTATCCCTATTTTTGGCGATATTTTCTTTAAACTTAGGATAAACAAGTACGAAGCACAACTTTTGTTAATAGAAAAAGTTACGCGGGAAGCGGGACAATATGTGGAGGTTTATGAAGAACTCGTGGATAGCCTTGCTATGCCTGAGAACGACTCCATTCCCCAAGAAATTATATTTTCCATTTTTCATATTTTCGAAGATGATGGCGACTATGAAAAGGAATTTGAAGAATATTATGGTTTTGAAAATATTTTACTAAAAAAGATTTACATGGGCTTGCTTGCAAAAGAGATAAAGCAACTCACCGCACAAGACGAGCACGAGTGTTATCTTGAAATGATGCAAATTATAGAAAGTAGCGGTGAATATGGGCAACGAATAAAGAAAGAATTTTTGACAAGATTGCGAGATAGAAGGCAAATTTTTGACATAAAAGACGAGTTTTCCTACGATAGAGCGATAAACGAAATTTTGCTATCAAGTATTGACATTGTAACCACAAAAGAAGATAAAGAAAATCCAAAAACAAGGGAAATTTATAATAGAATAATAAATGTTCGCAATAAAAATCTTTCAAAACATATCGCACAAGCGGAGAGCCTTGTTGACGAAAACTATGTAAAAAATGTTCAAAATAGAGCAATAAAGTCTTTTATGGACAAAAACTATGCAAGAGAAAAAGAAGTCCAATTGGAGTATTTTGACAAGCTCACCTTTTCAAATAAAAAGGGAAAAAAGACGTCAAAAGAAAAGCATAAACTTGACAAACCTCTTATGAAGCAACTGACAGCCCTAAAACAAGCGGAAGAACAACAAAAAAATCTCACAAAAGAAGAAAAAATTGCACAAATTATTGACAAAAAGAAGGAAAGCGGAAAAGAAGTAAAAAGAGTTAAATCGTCAAAGGGACAAAAAGCAAAAGCAAAAAAGAAAACAAAAAAGAATTCCCCTAAGAAAAAGGGTAAAGCGAAAGTTAAAACCAAACAAAAAGTCAAAAAGCCAAAGAATGTAAAAAAAGCAGAGAAATCAAACAGCAACTTTTCTAGTAAAAAAGTTATAAAAAAGAAAAATACTAATAACCCTGACAAAAAAGTAAATAAGAAGAAAAAAACCCTTGGCTATTACAAAAAATTGCTGGCACTTTATGATAGAGAAATAAGTTCGCTTCGCACAAATACGTCTTTAAAACCAACCCCAAAAGCAAAACCTATGGTGAAAAAGGCGGAAAAAGTAAAAGCGTCTAAAAGAGATTTTGACAACAACTTTGGTATCTCTGTATATGTAAAGCCAAAAGAGATGGACCAAGAAAAAAAATCAAGCAACAACCAAAAAATAGACATATCAAAAAAGGCTATCAATAACGACCCTATAAAAAGACACGAGGAGCCTTCTCATGTTGAAACACCTATCGTAAATAATAGTGAAAATCACGACAAAAAAGATTCTACAAAATTAGATAAAGGTGACGAAAAGACGTCTAAAAGCAAAGTTAAGGTTAATGAAATGTCAGAAAAGGCATATCTTGAAGATATTAATTCTCCAGATTTCTTATCGCAAGAAAATAACAACAATTTTGGTATTGAAAACAAATTTTAATAAGCATATTTCTGTTTAAAATAAAAACTTCGTGATAAACTTTCAAAAAAAATCAATTATGTTTTCAAATTTTTTTACACATAACAAGACTAAAATAGCATTGTTTAAAGGCAAATTTATTAAAATTTTTGATAAAAGCCCTAGACAATGCTTTTTTTGTAAAAAGATAAAATAAAAAATTGCCTATTTACAAACCAATTTTAATGTGTTATCATATTGACATAAAAAGGAGAAATTAATATGGCACGTGGAATGATGACTGATATGGTTGCATACGAATATTATTCGTCAAAGGACAATCCTTTCCTTCCAAATCCAAAAAGAAATCAAACTGTAGATAGGATAAACCGAGTTCTAAACAACATGTTTATCGACGAAAATAGTGTGAATACGGTATCCGCCGACCTTAGTCATGATGAGGAAATCAACCCAATATATTCGGCAAGCAACAATTATAGACTTGACGTTTCGGTAATAGATAGAGATATTCCCCAAAGCCGTTTTGACAAAAATAGGTCGCGTGCGGGGTTAAAGGCTTATAAGGTTATTGACAAAAACGACCCAACAAAATACAAAAGATATGTTGATGCTAGAGGGTTTGTCAATCCTGTCAACGATTGGCAGACGTCTTATGTCGCCGTTCCCCTTGTGTATTGTGGGAAAGATGCAAATAGAAGTCTTGACCCTTTTGAATACAACAATGACGACAATATGAGAGACTATGCCCCACTCTATCCACCACAATGGGACATCGTGAGACGCAACTATCCAGAATTTAGGACTATTGTCGACTCTATGATAGCAGATAGATTTAGTAAATACGTATATAAAAAGATGTTTTATTCAGATGCTAATTCTTGTTGGTTGAGATGCGACACTTCCCGTATAAGAGAGTTGGTTGAACACATTACCGACTTGTTTTACAAAGATTATGTCGTTAAACCTCTTGAAGAAGCTAAAAAAAAAAAAAAATAAACTTAAAAACCTATAATTTTAAAGACTATAATCT
>CAVHMC010000010.1:17639-18615 GCA_963636895.1 Oscillospiraceae bacterium
AAAAAATATAGTTTAAAAATATAGTCTAAGAATATTAGTTTAAAAATTTTAGTTTAAAAATTTTAGTTTAAAAAACAATTAAAAACAATAGTTTTTGGGAAATTAAACGCTTGTACAAGACAAAATTTGGTTGCAAATTTTGTCTTTTTTATTTAAACTTTTTGTTGTGTTTTAAGATTAAATTTAAAAAAATACATACACAAACAAACTTAATATTTTTTTTAAAAGGTCACAAAAAAATTAGCTAAAACAACTTTTTGTGATATAATGAGCAAGAAGGAATAAAAAATGTTTAACGAATTGACACAAGACGATATCGACAAAATGCAAAAAGAGATAGACTACCGCATTGCTGTGCTCCGTCCAAAAATTTCCCAAGAAATTGTGGAAGCAAAGGCACAAGGCGACTTAAGCGAAAATGCGGAATATCATTCTGCAAGAAAGGAAAAAGGCAAAAACGAAAGCAGAATAGAGTATTTGCGTGCAATGATAAAGACCGCAAAAATTATCAAAATCAATCAAAATGCTGACGAAGTGGGCATTTTTGACAAGGTGGAGGTTTTTTTTGAAGAAGACGGCACAACGGAAACCATGCAACTTGCAACAACCATGCAAAATGACGTCTCAAAAAACATCGTGAGCAAGGAGTCACCTTTTGGCAAAGCCATTATGGGAAGGCATGTCGGCGACCGCCTCGAAGTCCGCGTTAGCCCCGACTATTCTTATCACGTAGTTATAAAATCTATCCAAAAAGCGACCTCTGGAGTTGATTTAAAATTGAGTTAAATCGACAACTTGATAAAAAAATTGCTTAAATATTTTAAGACACACAATAGGTTGTAATTTTGAATTAAAAATATTGCGAAAATTTAAAATTTGATAAAATTCTAAAAATTATTTGGAAAAAATTTTTTTTGATTAAAAAGGCCACAATTTTGACCTTTATTTATAAAAAAAGGATATTCTTTAATTAAAA
>CAVHMC010000011.1:0-17553 GCA_963636895.1 Oscillospiraceae bacterium
ACAAAGGGACGGTATTTTTGTCAAATTGTAAATCAAGCATTTTTCGCTACAAGTGGGAAAATATCTAGGGTTTAGGGCTTTTTTCCGCCAAAAAAAGTACTCATTTATCTACTATATAAATGAGTACTTTTTGAAAAATTCTTTGGAAATTGGAGAAAAATGGCTGAAAAAATACATATTTTTTCTTGACAATTTAAGATTTTGTGATAAATTTTGGCAAAATTTAATAAACTTTGTTTATTTTCTTTACATTTTTTACACAAAATGGTATCATAACTACACATTTATATAGTAGATAAATGAGTAGTTTTGAAGACCAAATTTGGTCTTTTTTTTAACTTTTTTTATATAATTATCCCAAGACCAAAATCTATTTTTAAAACCCAAATTAATTTTTTTTGTACAAAATTTTATGTTGTAAAATATAGATTTCTTACGCCAATTTCGGTCTTTTTTATAAAATAACACCCTAAACTCCGTAGGGGGCACTTCAGTTCACTGATAAATTTTTTTTACAAAAAAACAATGCGTAATTTGCACTGTTTCCTAAACTTTATTTTTATCAGAATGTTTTTTACTTTGCTAATCTGAAGCCAACGCATCACTTTTAACCTAAAAAATGAATTATCTAACGTAAATCTCACACTTCGGCGTCGACAAGCAAAACGATTTCCTTTTTATGATTGCTTTGAGACTCAAGATAAGTACGCGCTTTTTCCTGCACTTCCCCGTACATTTTGATAGACAATTTACAAAAATCTTTTAAGTACTTGCGTGCGACAAAAAAGGCTTCTTCAACGGTTTTGCCTTGGCAATAAATGCGGACATCTTCGAACGCGACCACGTAATTGTCGTTCTCGTCATCTCTATAAAAAACAGCTGGAAAAATATAGTCCATAACCCACCTTTTCTAACAAGTCAATCACTCAAATGCAAATTTTATAAAAACAATCAATTTTTTTTGTAAAAGCCAACAAAATATATGTCAAAACTTGCATATGAAACGTAAAATTGCCATTTTTAGCACAAAAAGTTATCTATTTTGTGCCAAATCTCACAACTAAACACTAATATTTTATCACAAGAAAACTGTCTTGTAAAACAAATTTGCCTAGAAAAATAAAACTCTCAAATTTTGTGTGTGGTCTCTATACTCAAAAACAAAAAACTAGCGAGAGAACATCTCCCACTAGTTGTAATTTTACACTAACTCTACAATGCAAAGTTGTGCTGCATCGCCACGTCTTACGTCCGCCTTCAAGACTCTTGTGTATCCGCCACCTTGTCCCTTTTCTTTAATTCTTTCTGCATATTTTGGTGCATATACGTTAAAGATTTTTTCGATAAGTGGGTGATTGATGTCTTTTGTCCTTTCGACAAAACTAGCCTTAGACTCCTTATCTTGTCTTTGCTCTTGTCTGTCAAAAAGTTTGGACATAATCATTCTGCGTGCTTTCAATTTTTTTGGTCCGTCATTCAAGACTTCTCTCTTGACTTTCACGCCCTTGCTGTCCACACTTGTTTTGACGACCTTCACAGTATCTTCATAAGAATTGATTGCGAGTGTCAAAATTTTCTCAGTGTAACTTTGCAAAGCTTTAGCCTTGGCGGAAGTTGTAGTAACCTTTCCGTCCCAAAGTAGAGAACTTGCTTGATTGCGAAGCAAACTCATTCTTTCTTTTGTAGGTCTATTCAATTTAGCAACAGTAGCCATAATTTTCTCCTTTAAATGTTATTCCTCGTCGACTCTAAGCGACAAGCCCATACTTTCAAGTTTGTTGATTACTTCTTCAAGAGATTTAAGTCCCAAATTTCTAACCTTCAACATATCGTCTTTTGTCTTTCTTGTCAAATCTTCGATAGTGTTGATGTTTGCTCTCTTCAAGCAGTTGTAACTTCTAACTGACAAATCCATATCTTCGATGGACATTTCCATAACCTTTTCAGGTGTATCTTCTTCATGAGAAACCAAAATGTCGACCTCGTTCATATGCTCGACCATATCAACAAAAAGGTGCATATGGTCTTCCACAATTTTAGAAGCAAGGCTTACGACTTCTTTTGCACTCATTGTGCCATTTGTTCTTACTTCCAAAGTCAATTTGTCATAATCGATAGATTGCCCAACACGAGTGCTTTCAACTCGATAATTTACCGCCTTGACAGGTGTAAAAATCGAATCGATAACAATAACTCCTATTGGATAATCTTCTTTTTTATTCTTTTGAGCGGTGTTATAACCTCTCCCACGACCAACGATAATCTCAATATCAATGCTTGCCCCTTCGTCAAGAGTGCAAATCTTGAGGTCTGGATTTAAAATCTCAACTTGGTCGTTTGGCTCAATGTCACTCGCATAAACTGTGCATGCACCTTTTTTGTGCAAGTGCAAAGTGGTTGTAAAACTCTCTTCAAGCACGCTTGTCATAACGGCAAGGCTCTTGAAATTTAGTACTATGTCTGTGACGTCTTCTGTAACGCCAGGAATACTTGTAAATTCGTGTTGCACGCCATCAATTTTAATGGCAGTAACAGCAGCACCCGGCATGGAACCTAGTAGAGTTCTTCTAAGGCAGTTGCCGATTGTGATACCAAAACCCTTTTCAAGTGGCTCGACAACAAAGGTTGCGAAAGCACCATTCTCCTTTTCATCTACAGAAACTCTTGGTTTTTCTATTTGCATCATGTGAAATTCCCCCCTTACCTTGAATACAACTCAATAATCATGTGTTCTTGAATGTTCAAATCAATATCATCTCTCTTTGGCAATGCAAGAATTTTGCCAACCATCGTGCTTGTGTTAAATTCCAACCATTTTGGACAAACCAACTTGATTTCTCTAAGTTGAGCAAATTTTGGAAGGTCTCTTTTGCTTTCTTTTATTGAAATTTCATCACCAACTTTGACAATGTAAGATGGAATATTTACAACTTTTCCATTTACACAAATATGTCCATGGTTAACGATTTGTCTACTTTCGCTTCTGCTGTCGCCAATGCCCATTCTATAAACGACATTGTCAAGTCTTCTTTCAAGCAAACTGAGCATATTTTCGCCCACAACGCCTTTCATACGTGTTGCTTTTTCATAATATTCTCTAAATTGTTTCTCAAGAAGTCCATACGCTCTTTTAACTTTTTGTTTTTCTCTAAGTTGCATTCCATAGTCTGTAACTTTCTTTCTTCCAAGTCCGTGTTGTCCAGGAACAACTGGTCTTTTTTCCATAGCACACTTTGGGGAAATACATCTATCGCCCTTCAAAAAGAGTTTACACCCTTCTCTTCTGCAAAGTCTGCAATCTGCATCTGTATATTTTGCCATGTTCTATTATCTCCTTATTAAATTCTTCTCTTTTTAGGAGGACGGCAACCATTGTGTGGAATTGGCGAAACGTCGCTAATCTTTGTGACGTTAATTTCAGCGGTGCTAAGTGCTCTTATAGCCGCTTCTCTGCCATTGCCAGGTCCTTTTACATAGACTTCGACCGATTTTAGCCCATGTTCTTTTGCAACCTTTGCAGCAGTCTCAACCGCTTGTTGTGCTGCAAATGGAGTGCTTTTTCTTGCTCCCCTAAAGCCAAGCGAACCAGCACTTGACCAAGAAAGAGTGTTTCCAGCAAGGTCGGTAAAAGTAACAAGTGTATTGTTGAAACTTGCTTGAATATGAACAGCGCCCTTGTCGACATTTTTAGTTTGTTTTTTCTTTCTAACAACTTTTTTAGTATTATTTGCCATTTCTATCCACTACCTCCTTACGCTTTTTTCTTCTTTGCCACAGTCCTTTTTGGACCTTTTCTTGTACGAGCATTTTGTTTTGTGCTTTGTCCTCTCACAGGCAAGCCTTTTCTATGTCTAATGCCCCTATAACAACCAATTTCTGACAAACCCTTTATGTTTAAAGCCACTTCTCTTGTAAGGTCGCCTTCAACCGTCAAGTTCTTTTCGATGTAATTTCTTAATGTAGCCACTTGTTCTTCACTAAGGTCTTTTACACGAATGTCAGGACTGATTTTTGTTTCCTTCAAAATTTTGTTGCTTGTAACTCTGCCAATACCCTTGATATAGGTAAGCCCAATTTCAAGCCTTTTCTCGTTTGGTAAATCAACACCAGCAATACGAGCCATATTTATTCCTCCATAAATTTTTAATTTTAAATGTGCTTTTCAAGTAAAATCTTGCCAAAAAGCACAACTTGCATGCCACTCTTACTTTTCAGACTATTGCAACAAAATAAGTCTTCTGTCCATATTCTAATTACATTTTAACTCAAAAAAGCAAAAAAGGCAATACAAAAATATATTGTCACCTGCGTATTTTTTTGAGATTACCCCCAAAACAGCCGCACGCAGAATGTTGTTTTCTAACCTTGTGTTTGCTTATGCTTTTTATTTGGGCATATAACCATAACTTTGCCTTCTCTTTTTATAACCTTGCATTTATCGCAAATTGGTTTTACTGATGGTCTAACTTTCATTTCTTTATCTCCTTAAATTCCTTTTTAGTTGGATTTACTTCTCCAAATTATTCTACCCTTAGTCAAATCATAAGGGCTCATCTCCACCTTTACTGCATCTCCCTCAAGAATTTTGATAAAATTCATTCTAAGTTTTCCCGAAATGTAGCAAGTAATGATATGCCCATTTTGAAGTTTTACCTTAAACGTCGCATTAGGTAGCACTTCTGTAACTATTCCTTCTGTTTCCAAACAATCTGATTTTGGCATACTTTCTCCTTTTTTTAAAAAAATCAATTTTTGTTTTTAAAAGACGTCAACAATGTCTTAACTTCAAAATCATACAAATCATCAATTTCTTTGTCAGTTTCTAAACTTTTGTAAGTATCCTTTATGTGTTTTACACGCTTTTTCTTTGGGTTGTCAAAGGTTCTGTAATCTCCGTCGCAAAGATAAGCAAACTCGCCTTCCACCTTCACAACGACATAAATTCTTCCCTTATCGTGCCCCTTGATTGACTCAACAATACTTTTTTCTTTTAACACAAAAATTCTCCTTTTTAGGTTAAAATCTCCACGCCAGTGTCTGTAATAAGGATAGTGTTTTCATAGTGAGCAGAACACGAACCGTCCACCGTTGTGACTGACCAGCCGTCAATATTTATCTCGTAATCGCCTTCGGTAACCATAGGCTCAACTGCAATAACCATATTTTTTTTCAAAACCGGTCCCAACCCCGCATAGCCATAATTTGGCACACTTGGGTCTTCGTGTAGGTTTCTACCCACTCCGTGTCCGACCATATCTCTCACCACACCAAAACCATATTTTTCAACATAATTTTGGACAGCCGACGATATGTCTCCCACTCTATTCCCTGCTTTTATATTTTTAATGCCTTCAAAAAAACTTTGCCTTGTGACATCAATTAATTTTTGTCTTTCTTTGCTGATTTTTCCGACTGCAAATGTCCTTGCACTGTCTCCATGATACCCTTCAAAACATGCTCCGACGTCGATACTGACAATGTCGCCTTCTTTTAAAGGTTCATCATTTGGAAAGCCATGCACCACCACCTCGTTCACACTAGCGCATATAGAAGCAGGAAATCCGCCATAGTGCAAAAAGGAAGGTTTTGCATTGTGACTTGTGATATAGTCGTAGGCAATTTTGTCAAGTTGTTTTGTTGTGACACCCGGTTTTACATACTTTTCAACTTCAAGCAATGTATTCCTTGTTATCTCTCCCGCCTTTCTCATAATTGCTATTTCTTTATCAGTCTTAATTTTTATCATAAATCACTCTTTTATCTCGACAAGAATATTATTCACTTTTTCAAACGTTTCTTCCATACTATTTGTGGAGTCAAACTTTTCAAAAATCTTTTTATCCTTGTAGAAATCAATCACATTTTGTGGCAGTTTTTGTTTAACAAGACGTTGCTTTATCACTCGAATTTCGTCGTCAGCTCTTGTATACACTTCTCCGCCACACTTTTCACAACATCCGTTTATCAATTTATCAAGATGTGTAGGATTGCCACATTTCTTACACATTCTTCTTTTTGACAATCTATTTATAATTTCCTCGTCGTTCAAATCAATCATAATAGCTTTGTCTATTTTTGTCATCTTATCAAGTGCTTCCGCTTGCGTTCTCACTCTTGGAAAGCCGTCCAAAACAAATCCATCTTTGCAGTCGTCTTGCTTCAATCTATCTTCAACAATTTTTATTGTGAGTTCGTCCGGCACAAGAGACCCCGCATCAATGTATTCTTTTGCCTTTTTCCCAAGAGGAGTTCCGTTTGCGATATTTGTTCTAAATATATCCCCCGTCGAGATATGTGGAATATTGTATTTATTGCAAATCAAGTTTGCCTGAGTACCTTTTCCACTGCCCGGAGGTCCAAGTAGTACAATTTTCATATTTATTCCTTTTACAGTTATTAACTTAAAACGTCAATAAAATGCTTATTTCAAAAACCCTTTATAATTTCTCATCAAGAGTTGTGCTTCAAGTTGTTTGTCAAGTTCTAGTGCCACCGAAACAACGATAAGTAGCCCCGTCGCACTGAAAGCATTGATAAGCGACCCCGACGACCCAACAAGGCTAAAGATGAAACTTGGCACAAGAGCAATAACTGCTAGGAATATTGCACCCCACAAAGTCAACCTATTGGAAACTCTTTTGAGATAGTCCGCAGTAGGTTTGCCCGCTCTATATCCCGGTATAAATCCGCCATTTTGTTGAATTTGTCTTGAAATATCTTCTGGGTTGAAACTGATTTGCGAATAGAAATATGAGAACAACAATATGAGTACAGCCAAAATAATTACATATGGCCATGTGCCAGCACCAAGATTTTGTGCATACCACATGTACGCGCTCCCTTCTTCCGTACTATACCAAAAGATACTCATAACAAGTTGAGGGAAACTTATAAGTGCCGTTGCAAAAATTATTGGCATAACGCCAGAAGCGTTGATTTTGATTGGAATATTTGTATTCTGCCCGCCATACATTTTTCTACCTTTAATTTGTTTTGCATATTGGACAGGGATACGCCTTTCGGCACTATCAATCCACACAATAAACATAAAGATAACAACAAGCAAAGCAAAGAATATAAGCAAATTCCACAAACTTTCAAGGTTGGTTGAGGAAATACTTGTAATAGCGTTGAATATTGCCATACCAGCACTTGACAACAAGCCAACAAAGATAAGAAGGGACAAACCATTGCCTATTCCGAGTGCGGTTATTTTTTCACCAAGCCAAACTGTAAACATTGACCCAGCGACCAAAATAGCCACCACAACTGCTCCCGTCGCAAAAGCAGACCCAAAGAACACTGTGCTATCAAGGCTATCCACACCAAAACCTACAACTATACCAATACTTTGAATAATTGCAAGAATAAGTGCACAAATCCTTGTATAAAGCGACATTTTTCTTCTGCCTTCTTCACCGCCTTGCTTAGAAAGTCTTTCAAGACTAGGAATTGCAACTGCGAGCAATTGTATAATAATTGATGAGTTGATGTAAGGCACAACCCCTAGTGCAAGCACAGCACCATTGCTAAGAGCACTACCACTGACCGCACTTATGATGGATAAAAAGTCTCCACCTTCGCTCACTGCCTCTTGATAAGTCCCGAGTTTTATCCCCGGTGTAGGCAACCAGCAACCAATTCTATAAATAAGAAGCAACAATAAAGTTAGGAAAATCTTTTTTCTTACTTCTTTTATTTTGAATGCTTCTTTTAGAGTTTTAAACATTATACCTCCTCAACGGAACCATTTGCTTCGATAATTTTTTTCTTTGCACTTTCTGAAAACTTGTTAAGTTTTACTGTAAGTGATTTTTCAAGTTTGCCGTTTCCAAGAACTTTTACACCATACTCGGCTATTTTAGAAACGATACCTTTTTCAACAAGGCTATTTGCATCAACAACTGCCTTATCGTCAAATTTGTTCAAATCAGAAACATTGATAACTGTATAGTTCTTTCTAAACAAAGCGTTGTTAAATCCTCTTCTTGGAAGTTTTCTGATAAGAGGCATTTGTCCGCCTTCAAACCCTACTCTAACACCGCCTCCACTTCTAGCATTTTGACCTTTATGACCTTTGCCACTTGTCTTGCCTACGCCAGAGCCAATGCCACGTCCAAGTCTTTTTTGCTTAAATCTACTATTTTCAGCAGGTCTTAACGATTGAATGTTCATTTTTTATCTCCTTATTTTAGTCAATTTCTTCGACTTTGACCAAGTGTTTTACCTTAAACAAACTACCTTTTACACATTCATTGTTAGGCAAAATTCTTGTAGTATTAAGTTTTGTAAACCCAAGTGCTTCCAAGATTTTTGCTTGGTGTTTGTTGTACCCAATTGCACTTTTTACATAAGTGACTTTGAGTTGTCCATTATTTTTCTTTTTGCTATTCTTTTTTTCCATAATATCCTCCAAACACTCAACCTTAAATCTCATCTACATTTTTTCCACGAAGGATAGCAATTTCTTCACGAGTTCTCAAAGATTTCAACCCCTCAAGAGTTGCCTTAACACCATTAATTTTGTTGTTTGAACCATGAGATTTTGTAACAATATCCTTGATACCTGCAAGTTCGATAACTGCCCTTGCACTCCCGCCTGCGATAACACCTGTACCTTGTGGAGCAGAGAACATATGAACGCTCGATGAACTAAATTTTCCAATAACATCGTGTGGAATTGTTGTCCCAACGATAGGAACGGAAATCAAATTCTTCTTTGCACTAGCACTTGCCTTTTCAACAGCTTCTGGAACTTCGCTTGCTTTGCCGATGCCGACGCCCACAAGACCATTCTTGTTCCCGACAACAACAAGAGCACTAAATCTCATTGTCTTTCCGCCTTTAACAACCTTTGTAACACGTCTTACTTCTACGAGTTTTTTGTCAAACTCGCTATCTTCGCGTCTTGTTTCAGGTCTATCAGCCTTTTTTCTATCAAACTTTTTGTTCGTTTTTGGCTCTGCGGAATAAGTTTTAACAGTAGATTTTTCCACTTTAGTTGGTTTGCTAACCTTTTCAGTTTTGACTTCTTCAGTTTGTGTCTCTTCAGCAACAACTGTTTCTTGCACAACTTCTTTTTCCATATTATCCTCCATTAGAACTCTAGACCTGCCTTTCTAGCACCTTCTGCAAGTTGCAAAACTCTCCCAGTGTAAAGGTATCCACCTCTATCAAAAACGACTTGTTTGATACCTTTTTTAGTTGCAAGTTTTCCAATAAGCTCGCCAACTGCGAACGCTTGCTCTGATTTTGATTTGTTTTTTAAAGTTTCAGCAAGTTCTTTAGATAAAGTTGATGCTGAACAAAGGGTAACTCCCTTTTCGTCATCAATAATTTGTGCATAGATGTTTGTAGTTGACCTATAAACATCAAGTCTTGGAGCACTAGATGTACCAAAAACTTTTTTTCTTACTCTCAAATGACGATTTCTTCTTTGAGAATTTTTGTTAAGTTTATTTATCATTTTCTTTCTCCGCTAAACTTATTTCTTACCCGAAACTTTTCCGACTTTTTTAATTACAACCTCATCGCTGTATCTAATTCCATAAGCATGATAAGGTTCTACAGGTCTAAGACCTCTAACTTTTGCAGCATATTGCCCAACAAGTTCTTTGTTTATTCCTTTTACAACAAGGGTTGTTGCATCTGGAGTCTCAAGAGTAATTCCCTCTTCTTCCACGATTTCTACTGGGTGAGAAAAACCTAAACCCATCACAACCTTGTTGCCTTGTTTTGTTGCTTTGTAACCAACACCGTTAATAACAAGAGTTTTAGTAAAACCTTCACTCACGCCTTTCACCATGTTTGCTACAAGCATTCTATACAAGCCATGTTTTGCCTTTGTTTCTGGCAAATCATTTGGTCTTGTCAAAACAACGTGCCCGTCTTTAACTTCTACCTTAATAATTTTGTCAACCTTTTGGCTGAGTTTACCAAGTTTGCCGTCAACTGAAACAACATTGTCTTTATCAACATTTACGTTAACCCCGTTTGGTATAACTACTGGCATTCTTCCGATTCTAGACATCTTCTTCTCCTCCTTACCAAACGAAAGCCAAGACTTCACCGCCGACATTTTGTCGTCTAGCCTCTTTATCCGTCATAATTCCTTTATTTGTTGAAACTATTGCGATTCCTAGTCCATTGAGAACCAAAGGTATATCCTTGCTCTCAGCATAAACTCTAAGCCCTGGTTTTGAAATACGCTTTAATCCTTGAATAACTTTTTCCCCGTTTGGTCCATACTTCAAAGTCAATTTGATTGTTTTGTATTTTCCATCGTCTACAAGTTCGTATTTCTCTACATAGCCTTCGTTGAAAAGGATTTCAGCAATAGCATTTTTTGTTTTTGAAGCAGGAACTTCCACTGTTTGTCTCTTAATTGTAAGAGCATTTCTAACACGTGTAAGCATATCTGCGATTGGATCTGTAACTATCATTTCCCTTTTCTCCTTTACCAACTCGACTTTTTAACGCCAGGTATTTCGCCTTTGTATGCGAGATTTCTAAAACAAATTCTGCAAATTCCGTATTTTTTAAGTACTGCATGTGGTCTTCCACAAATAGAGCAACGAGTATACTCTCTTGTTTCGTATTTTTGCTTCTTTTGTTGTTTATTTATCATTGCTTTTCTTGCCATAATTAAATTCCTCTATTTCCTCGAATTATCTTTTTGCAAAAGGCATACCAAGCATACTAAGCAAGGAATAAGCCTCTTTGTCAGTCTTAGCAGTTGTCACAATGATAACGTCCATACCTCTGACCTTTTCGACTTTTTCATATGAAATCTCTGGGAAAATAAGTTGTTCCTTTATCCCAAAAGAATAATTGCCTCTTCCGTCAAACGACTTTGGATTGATACCCTTAAAGTCTCTAACCCTTGGAAGTGCGATAGATATAAGTCTATCCAAGAACTCATACATCTTTTCGCCTCTCAAAGTAACTTTAGCACCAATTTTTTGTCCTTCTCTTACTTTGAAGTTTGAGATTGACTTTCTAGCCGTTGTAGGCACTGCTTTTTGTCCAGTTATTTGAGTCAACTCGTCAAGAGCAAGATTAAAACTCTTTGAGTTGTCTTTTATTTGACCAAGTCCCATACTTACAACAATTTTGTCAAGTTTAGGAATTTCCATAACATTTTTATAAGAATATTCTTTCTTCAAGGCTGGAGCAACATTTTTAACATATTCAACGTGCAATCTAGCCATTTCTTTCTTGTCTGCCATCTTTATCTCCTACTTCCCACCAATTTTCTTTGCTGTACTACTAGACTTTTTAGCAACTGGTACCGACTTTGTTACTTTTTTTGGAGCAGTCTTTGTCTCGTGCTTTTGAGTATCTTTAACGACCTCTTTTTTCACATCGCTACTCTTGTTAACTGCTTTTTTTGTAGTTACCTCTTCAGCTTTTGCTTCTGTCTTCTTTGGTTGAACTTTTTTGACTCCAGAATCAAGCACCGCGCCACATTTTTTGCACATTCTTACCTTCCTTCCGTCTTTATTTTCACCAATTTTGACTCTAGTTGCCTTGTTGCAAGCTGGGCAAACAACCATAACGTTGCTTGTGTCAATCTTGCCCTCTTTCTTCACAATTCCACCCTTGTCTTGAGCCGACCTTGGCTTATTGTGTTTGACAATCATATTAAGTCCTTTGACAGTCACCTTGTTTTCCTTTGGAAAGCACTCCAAAACTTCTGCAGTTTTTCCATTTTCTTTACCTGTAAGGACGACAACTGTATCGCCTTTTTTAATTAAACTCTTTGCCATTCTCCATTATCCTCCTTACAAAACCTCAGGAGCAAGAGAAACAATCTTCATATAACCATTTTCTCTTAGTTCCCTTGCAACAGGCCCAAAAATACGAGTTCCACGTGGTTGCTTTTGGTTATCAATAATAACCGCCGCATTATCGTCAAATCTAATTGACGACCCGTCTACTCTTTGAACTCCCTTACTTGTCCTTACAATAACCGCCTTGACGACATCGCCTTTTTTGACAACGCCACCAGGAGTAGCCTTTTTAACAGAAGCAATGATAACATCTCCAATGTTTCCACTTCTTCTAAATGAACCGCCAAGAACTCTAATGCACATAATAACTTTTGCACCGGTGTTGTCAGCAACTTTCAATCTTGTTTGTGGTTGAATCATTCTTTTCTTCTCCTATTAATTATTTCGCTCTCTCGATTATTCTAAGAATTCTAAAGTGAGTTGTTTTGCTTATTGGTCTTGTCTCAACGATTTCTACTGTGTCACCAATTTTGCACTCATTGTTCTCGTCATGAGCCTTAAATTTCTTAGTAATCTTAACGACTTTTTTATAAAGTGGGTGTTTTACATTGTTTGTAACTGCGACGACGCAAGTTTTGTCCATCTTGTCACTAACAACCACGCCAACCTTTGTTCTTCTATTGTTTCTAATTTCTTCCATACTCTTATCTCCTATGCCTTAGCCTTTTTATTAGAGTCAATATTCATTTCTCTTTCGGTAAGAACAGTTTTGATTTTTGCAATATCTTTTTTCAAAGTATTTAGAAGCATTGGATTTGCAAGGTTGCCCGTTGCGTGTTGAAATCTCAAATTGAAAAGTTCCGCTTTTGTTGAAGCCAACTTTGCATTGAGTTCTTCATTGGTCATTTCTCTAATTTCTTTTATTTTCATTAAACTGCACCACCTTTTACATCTTCTTGAGTTTTAGGGGCTTCTTTTTCTCTTGTTACAACCTTTGTAACAACAGGCAATTTGTGAGAAGCAAGTCTCAACGCTTCCTTTGCCACATCTTCAGCAACGCCACTAATCTCAAAAAGCACTCTACCCGGCTTTACGACAGCGACCCAATATTCAGGGTTACCTTTTCCGCTACCCATACGAGTTTCAGCAGGTTTTTTAGTGATAGGTTTATCTGGGAAAATATCAATCCAAACCTTACCACCCCTTTTGGTGTATCTTGTCATAGCGATACGAGCGGCTTCTATTTGATTGGAAGTTATCCAACCCGGCTCAGTTGTAGCCAAGCCATATTCTCCGTAAGCAAGTTTGTTTCCGCGTGTTGCCACACCTTTCATTCTGCCACGTTGAACTTTTCTTCTTTTAACTTTTTTAGGCATTAACATTGCTTGTTTCCTCCTTTTTCACAGGAGTCTTTTTTGCCAAAATCTCGCCTTTATACACCCAAACCTTAATTCCCAAAATACCGAATGTTGTCTTTGCTTCAGCAAATCCATAATCGATATCAGCTCTCAAAGTTTGAAGTGGAAGGCTCCCTTGATGATAATGTTCCGTTCTAGCAATATCTGCTCCGTCAAGACGACCAGCGACCATTGCTTTGATACCTTTTACACCTGCTTTCATAGCTTTTTGCATAGCCATTTTCATAGCACGTCTAAAGTGAACACGTTTTTCAAGTTGACTTGCGATACTTTCTGCAATCAAAGTTGCATCAACATCAGGATTTTTGACTTCCTTTATATTGATAGATATTATGTCTGCATTTGTAAGTTTTGCAAGTTCCTTCTTCAAAGCTTCAACTCCTGCACCTTTTTGTCCAATAAGGATACCAGGTCTAGCAGTATAGATGCTGACGACTATTCTCTTTTCGGTTCTTTCAATAACAACCTTTGATATAGCGCAAGCATAGTATTTTTTCTTAATGAAATTTCTAATAACATTGTCTTCTTTTATGTTTTTAGCAAATTTTTCTTTATCGCTATACCACAAAGAAGTCCAACCCTTATTAATTCCTATTCTAAGTCCATTTGGACTAACTTTTTGTCCCATTTCTCTGCTCTCCCCTTACTTAACCGTATCCAATATAACAGTGATATTGCTTGTTCTTTTTAAAATTTGGTCAACACGTCCTCTACCACGAATGTTTTGTCTTTTATATGTCGCACCTTGTCCAGAATATATCTCTGCAACATAAAGGTCATCTCTATTAAGTCCTTTATTTTCAGCATTTGCACCTGCAGAAACAATAACTTTCAAAACATAATCAGCAGATTTGTTTGGAGTGTTGCTCAAAATTGCAACCGCTTCGTTGTAACTCTTTCCTCTAACAAGGTCGTTGACAAGGTCAAGTTTAGAAGAACTTACTCTAAGATATTTTGCTTTAGCAACTGGTCTTCTATCACGAGTTTGGTTGATTTTTTCGGTTTTTTCTTTTATTCTCTTTGCCATTTTATCTCTCCTTACTTAGCCTTCGCTTTGTCAGCGCCATGTCCTCTAAAAGTCCTTGTTGGAGCAAACTCACCAAGTTTGTGTCCAACCATTTCGGCTGTGCAGTAAACAGGAATATGTTTCTTTCCATTATGGACTTGTATTGTATGTCCAACAAATTCTGGATAGATAACAGAAGCTCTTGACCATGTCTTGAGAGGTTTCTTTGTGTTTGCCTCGTTCATAGCCTTAACTCTATCAAACAATCTTTGTTCGACATAAGGTTTTTTCTTTAAAGATCTACTCATCTTACTACTCCCTCACTACTTCGCTCTACTAATAATAAACTTATTAGTGCTCTTTTTCTTATTTCTTGTCTTATATCCAAGAGCAGGTTTGCCCCATGGAGTGACAGGTCCAGCCTTACCAATAGGAGACTTACCTTCACCACCGCCGTGTGGGTGGTCGCAAGGGTTCATAACAGAACCACGCACTGTAGGTCTAACTCCCATATGTCTATTTCTTCCCGCCTTACCGATTGAAACAATTTCGTGGTCTACGTTGCCAACTTGTCCCAAAGTTGCTCTACATTCGACAAGTACAAGTCTCATTTCGCCAGAAGGCATCTTGATAGTTGCATACTTGCCTTCTTTTGCCATGAGTCTAGCCGAGATACCAGCTGACCTTGCAATAACAGCACCTTGTTTTGGTCTAAGTTCGATATTGTGAATAACCGACCCAACAGGAATATTTTTAAGAGGCATACAATTTCCGACTTTTACTTCTACTTCTTCTCCGCTCATAACTTTGTCGCCAACATTTAGGCCGACAGGAGCCAAGATATATGATTTTGCACCATCAGCATAGGATAACAATGCAATATAAGCAGTCCTATTTGGGTCATACTCTATTGCTTCTACCTTTGCAGGCACATTGTCATGCAAGCGTCTAAACTCGATAACTCTATATTTTTGTCTATTTCCGCCACCTTTGTGTCTAACAGATATTCTTCCTTGGTTGTTTCTTCCGCCGTTTTTATTTTTTACAGCAAGGAGAGATTTTTCTGGAGCCTTTTTTGTAAGTTCTGAAAAATCAGCCGTTGTAAGAAATCTTTGTGAAGGTGTGGTTGGATTATGTCTTTTTATTGCCATTTTCTCTCTCCTACCTTAGTTTAAACTCTCAAAGAACTCAATTGGCTTGCTATCTTTTGTGAGAACAACGATTGCTTTTTTGTAATCACTTGTTCTCCCGACGCTTCTGCCTTGTTTTGTATTTTGAGTCTTGACCTTGCCCTTTACAATAAGGGTATTTACTTGTTGGACTTTTACTTTAAAAATTTGCTCTACCGCTTGTTTTATTTGGATTTTGTTTGCATTAATATCGACGATAAAAGTATATTTTTTATCCGAAATAGTTGCATACGATTTTTCCGACAAAAGCGGTTTTTTAATAATATCGTAGGCGTTCATTAGTTATAAGCCTCCTCTATTTTCTTAATTGCTTCTTCCGTAATGTAAAGTTTGCTGTTTGCAACTACATCATAAGTGTTTAGCACCTCAGCGTAAGTCACACTTGCATTTGAAATATTCTTTGATGCACGAAGAATGTCGTCATTCTTTTCACCCAAAACATACAAAACTTTTTTTGTCCCAACTTCAAAGTTGTTCATAATTTCTTTAAAAAGTTTTGTCTTTGGAGCTTCAAGAGTAATCGAGTCAAGAACAACAACTTCATTGTCTGCAAGTTTTGCACTTATTGCACTCTTGAAAGCGGAAATCTTCATTGACTTGTTGACTTTTTGTGAAAAATCTCTTGGCTTTGGTGCAAAAATGATACCGCCACCTTTCCATTGTGCTGATTTTGTTGAGCCTTGTCTTGCTCTACCAGTACCTTTTTGTCTCCAAGGTTTCTTTGCATGTCCCCTTACTTCGCTACGGAGAAGAGTTGACTTTGTACCTTGTCTTTGATTGTTGTTGTAAGCCACAATTACTTGATGAATAAGTGGTTCGTTGTATTCGCAACCAAATATCTTGTCGCTTAAGGTAGCTTGTCCTACTACTTCTGCTTTGGTATTATAAACTTTTACTTTTGGCATTTTTAATCGCTCCTTATCTTGCTACCTTTTTAGCACTGCAAATTGACACGAGCCCATCTTTATGTCCTGGGATACCGCCCTTGACCATAATAATGTTTCTCTCTTCATCAATCTTTACGACTTTTAAATTTTGTTTTGTAACTCTATCGTTACCAAATTGCCCAGGCATCTTGTGGTTCTTGAAAACTCTACTTGGAGTCGAGTTCGCACTCAAACCACCCACCGACCTATGCACAGGTCCTGTACCGTGAGACATCTTAAGTCTTCTAGCATTCCATCTTTTGATAGTTCCGCTAAAACCATGCCCCTTGGTGGTCCCTGTCACGTCGACAAGTTCGCCCTCGCTAAACACATTGCATTTAATCTCGTCACCGACATTAAGCTCTGCATAATTGTCCACTTGAATTTCTCTCAAATACTTTTTAGCCCCGACATTTGCTTTTTTGAAAAGTCCCATCTCAGGTTTGTTTTTGAGATTTTCTTTTGTTTCGCCAAAAGCGACAACCACTGCTTCGTATCCATCTTTATCCACGGTCTTCTTTTGGACTACGGTGCATGGTCCTGCAAGTATAACAGTTACTGGAGTTACCTTGCCGTCAAGGTCGAAAACTTGCGTCATTCCTAATTTCTTTCCTAGAATTGCTTTACTCATTTTTATCTCCTTCCTCGACTTATAATTTGATATTGATGTCAACCCCTGCTGGCAAGTCAAGCTTCATAAGTGCATCAACAGCCTTGCTTGATGGTGTGTAGATATCAATAACCCTTTTGTGTGTTCGCATCTCAAATTGCTCACGACTATCTTTGTATTTATGAGGTGCTCTAATGATTGTCACCACTTCTTTCTCTGTTGGAAGTGGAATTGGCCCTGCAACTTGCGACCCCGACCTACTTGCTGCGTCCATTATTCGAGAAGTAGCCAAGTCAATCAAGTTGTGGTCATAACTTTTTAATTTAATTCTAATTTTTTGTGTTGCCATATACTCTCCTTTACCCTTACTGACTAGTCAATACACTTTACCGTGTGTTTAGTATCAACACTCTTTAAAAAAATCTTTCATTTCCTAAAGATTTTCGCCAGCCCGCTTGAATTTAATCCAAACTAGTCCATGTAAATTCTCTATTTTTGTTGCTAAAAATAGTAACTTTACACTTCAACCCTTATTTCACGGTGAAGCCATTTTACTACATATTTTCGCATAAGTCAACACCTTTTTTACATTTTTTTTATTAATATTCAAAAAAATATAAATTTGTGCAAACTGCACAAAAACATACACTCTTATTATATTGGATATATAC
>CAVHMC010000012.1:0-17428 GCA_963636895.1 Oscillospiraceae bacterium
ATTTAACAAGGCAAAAAACTATGAAAAAATTTGAAAAATTAAAAAACTAACACGACAAAAAAATGATAAAACAAAAAAATTGATATTGAGTAAAGAACAAAATAAGTAAAAATGAACGAAAACAAGATAAATAGATTAACAAAACAAAAAATTTAAAAAATCAAAACAAATAAAAAAGTAAAAAAAATATTTGCAAGGTTTTGTTTGTTTTTAGTCATTTTATCACTTTTCTATTTTCGATTTTATCATTTTTTTTTCGATATATTATTTTTGGCAAAGGTCTTTAAATTTGATAAGGCGAATTCTATTTGCCCTATCGTTTTCTTCTAGTTTTAATTTAATATATTTTATGGTGTCGGTTAGGTCGGGTATCATGATAAATTCAAGAGCGTTTACTCGTCTTTTTGTTCGTTCAATTTCGGTCGAAAGCATTTGGCAAGACTTTTCGATGGTGGCAAGTTTGCATAGTAGTGGCACAATATTTTGCATTTTTTGAGCTAAAATGTCGAGTTGAGGGTTGGTGTCTATATAAGAATAGGGGAGCAGGTTTAAAGGTGGCTCGCTATAACTTTCAACGGGCAAAGACAAATTGATTTGTGTTTTTTTGTCAAAATTAAGGGTAGATTTTGTAGATATAAAAAGGTTGTTTATATCGTTTTCATTAAGATAGCATTTTGCGAGCAAGAACTCGTCAAGTAGCACTTTCAACTCGCTTTCCACTTGTTTCCGCAACGCAAAATTTTGCTTGACAAGAGATGTATACACTCGTACCATTTGGTCGTTTTTGTCTTTTAGCATCTTGTGCCCTTTTGTCGCAACGGCAAGTTTGCGAGTAAGGTTTTTTAGTTCCACACGCGTTGGATTAACTTTCATTACACTCATTTTATTCCCCCTTTTAACTTTATTTTATAAGTAAACTTTGGTATTAGTCCAAAGTTCTTGAAACTAAGATAAAAGTAACCTTGCTTTTAATTTGTTTTGTTTCTATTTTCACTAGTTTCAAAAGTGCTAGCCTTTGTTAAGTTAAATATTTAAAACACGTTTTTTAAATTGTATTTTTTTATATTTTACCTTAATAATTTTTCAAAAATTATAAAATAATATATAAACTGTAGGCTAATTTTTTAAATATTTTTTGATATACTCTTCCTTTACACGTTTAAGTTCGGCACGTGGAAGCATGGAAAGTAGTTGCCAACCAAGGTCGAGAGTTTCGTTTATATTTCTATTAGTTGAAAAGCCTTGACCGATATAATCTTCTTCAAATTTTTCGGCAAATTTTGCAAAAAGTTTGTCGTCGTCGCTTATGGCACTTTCGCCCAAAATAGAAGACAACTCTTTGGCGTCTTTTCCACGTGCATAGGCAGAAAAAAGTTGATTCATAAGGTCGGAGTGGTCTTCACGAGTTTTGTCTTTGCCTATTCCCTTGTCTTTTAATCTCGAAAGAGATGGCAACACGTCTATTGGAGGAGTGATGCCACGTTTGTAAAGGTCGCGGGACAAAATAATTTGCCCTTCGGTAATATATCCCGTAAGGTCGGGGATAGGGTGCGTTTTGTCATCTTCTGGCATGGTTAAAATTGGAATTTGAGTTATCGAACCGCTTTTGCCCTTTATTCTCCCCGCCCTTTCGTACAAACTTGCAAGGTCGGTGTACATATACCCCGGGTATCCACGCCTGCCTGGGACTTCCTTTTTTGCAGAAGAAATCTCTCGCAAGGCTTCGCAATAACTCGTCATGTCGGTCATTATTACAAGCACATTCATGTCTAGGTCAAAAGCAAGATACTCCGCACACGTAAGTGCCATCTTGGGCGTAGCGATACGCTCTATAGCGGGGTCGTTTGCAAGGTTGACAAACATTACACTTCTTTCGATTGCCCCCGTTTTTCTAAAAGAATCTATAAAAAATTGTGCTTCTTCGTAAGTTATACCCATGCAACAAAAAACAACGGCAAACTTTTCGTCTTTTCCAAGCACTTTTGCTTGAGAAGCAATTTGTGTGGCAAGCATGGCGTGTGGAAGTCCACTCATTGAAAAAATAGGCAATTTTTGCCCCCTAACCAAAGTGTTGAGCCCATCTATTGCGGAAATACCCGTCTGAATAAACTCATTTGGATAAGCACGTGCAAAAGGGTTGATGGGTTGACCGTTGACGTCGAGAGTTTTTACAGCCAAAATCTCCGCACCACCATCTTTTGGTCTACCAAGACCATCAAAAACTCGGCCCAACATGTCGGGTGAAACTTTTAAGTCCAAACTATGCCCCAAAAATCTAACCTTTGAAGAGGAAGGTTGCAAACCATGAGAATTTTCAAAAAGTTGCACAAGGGCTTTATCGTCTTCCACTTCGAGCACCTTTCCCCGCCTTATTTCGCCATTTTTCGACACAATTTCTACAAGTTCGTCATACTTTACCCCTTCCAAATGGTCGCAAAGCATAATTGGTCCCACAATTTCTTTTATCGTTTTATATTCCTTCATCTATATCTCCTTGAGTTTTAAGAGCTTCTATCTCACTCTCTATTTGCATAACAATATCCTCAAATTGCTTGAGTTTGCTTTCGTCAATATATTTTGCACGAGCAATCTTTTCCTTTGCACGAAGCCCCACAAGTTCCTTTATATTTACGCCAAAGGAAAGTGCACTTTTGCAACTTGTATAATAAAAATATATCACTTGCAACATTTTGTTTTGTTTGGCGATAGAAGTGTAAGTGTCTTGGTCGTTGAAAGCATTTTGGTGCAAAAAGTCTTCCCTTATCATTTTTGCAGTCTCCAAAGTGAGCCTATCTTCATATGACAAAGCGTCCGCTCCAACAAGGCGAACAATCTCGTCGAGTTTATTTTCTTCTTGCAAAATTGTGGACACAAATTGGCGATATTTGTTAAAGTTGTCGTCGACGTTGTCCTTGTACCAATCTTGCAACCTATCAAGATAAAGAGAGTAACTCGAAAGCCAATCTATTGCTGGAAAGTGCCTTTTGTACGCCAAAGTAGAACTCAAGCCCCAAAAAACTTTTACAATTCTTAGTGTCGCTTGAGAAACAGGCTCGGACAAATCTCCACCCGCTGGGCTCACAGCACCAATGGCAGTGATAGAACCTTGCTTGCCGTTTAGAGTTGTTACAAGCCCTGCCCTTTCGTAAAATTCAGCCAAACGGCTTGACAAATATGCCGGATAGCCTTCTTCCCCCGGCATTTCTTCCAACCTTCCACTCATTTCACGCAAAGCTTCCGCCCAACGAGAAGTTGAGTCTGCCATGATAGCCACATTGTAGCCCATATCGCGAAAATACTCGGCAATGGTTATCCCCGTATAAATAGAGGCTTCTCTTGCCGACACAGGCATGTCAGACGTGTTGGCGATAAGCACAGTCCTTTTCATAAGCGGTTGTTTTGTCTTTGGGTCGATTAGAGTTGGAAATTCGTTTAGAACGTCCGTCATCTCGTTGCCCCTTTCTCCGCACCCGACATAGACAATTATGTCGGCACTCGACCACTTGGCAAGTTGGTGTTGAACAACAGTCTTTCCACTACCAAAAGGCCCCGGCACAGCACAAACTCCACCCAATGCGAGTGGAAAAAGCGTGTCGATAACCCGTTGTCCCGTTATAAGTGGCTTGGTGGGAAGGATTTTATTCCTAAAAGGCCTTGGACGTCGCACTGGCCACTTTTGAAGCATGCACACCTTGTGAGATTTTGCCCCGTCCTTTATAGTCGCAATTGTGTCAACTATCGTAAAATTGCCTTCAACAAGGTTGGTTATTTCTCCCTTGACGTCAAAGGGTACAAAAATATAATGGCGGACAGAAAGAGTCTCGTCTACGTAGCCCAAAATATCGCCTTGTGAGACGATGTCCCCCACTTTTGCCGTTGGATAAAAATGCCAATATTTGCTTCTATCAAGGCTATTGACACTGACGCCACGAGAAATGTAATCGCCATATTTTTCGGCAATTTTATCTAGAGGTCTCCCAATACCGTCAAAAATACCTTCAATAAGTCCCGGAGCAAGTTCCATAGAAAGCATCTCGCCTGTGCCGACAACCTTTTCGCCCACCATAAGTCCACTTGTCTCTTCATAAACTTGGATAGACGCCCTATCTTCTCTAAGTTCGATAATTTCGCCTACGAGACCTTTGTCGCCAATTTTGACGACTTCAAACATTTTGCAGTTTGCCATGCCTGTGGCTTCTATTAACGGGCCAGAAATCTTAACTATTTTTCCTTCCATAATTATTCCTTTTATGTTTTTTGCGTTGTTATCTAGAAAAGTACACACCAATTTTTTTGCGTGTTGCTACCAGGAGAATTTCACATCTGCTATGATTTTTTTTGTTACAATCTAGAAAAGCACACAACAACTATATTTTTTTCGTGTCACTATTTAGTGAGAAAACACAACAACTACGTTTTTTGAGTGTTGCTATCTAGCAAAAGTTCCACACCGAGAGTCTTTTTTATCTCTTGATTAATTTTTTGAGTTGCATAAGTGTCGCTCTTGTCCTTTGGCAAAATTGTGACAATAGGATAAGGCTTGTTGTAGGTGTCGCCAATAATGTCAAGAGCAAATCTCGCATAGTCACTTGTGATAAAAATTTGATTGTAACTAACGAGAAGTTTGCTTAATAGCGTACGTGTGTCGTGAGCCCCCTTTGGAGAAAACACGTCTCCGCCAACGAGCGAAAAAATAAGCATTTTGTCTTTGTCCCCCACGACAGCAAAATTGTCTTTACTCATTTTTCACCCCCAAAAGCAAGTTGCATAAGTCACAACTTATATCATTCCTTTTCAAACTCAAAATCATTTTGATATTTTTAAGTTGCAAAAGGTACAAAAAGCAATACTCCAAAAAAGGTGCATAGGTGTCGACATCTTTTGGAAATTGTGCAAGAGACATTAGTGGCAACTCGTGAGTAAATTTTTCTATCTGTTCAAAAGCCTTTTCTTTTGAGCGGGTTAACGTAAGCGAAGCAATCTTTTTTGTATTGTCCGTCAAAGAATACAAAGCAGTTTTGTCACGAGAAAAAAGTTGAAGCAAAGTCTTTTTGTCCAAGAAACCCTCGCACACCATGTTTTTTAGCAACTCGTCTTGCGACTTTACTCTTAGCAAAATGGAGACGTTTTGTAAGTCCAAAATATCAAAAAGAAGGTTTTTTAACATATGATTATGAATTGAATTTTTCAAAGTCTCGTATTTTTTTTGCTTAAAATAAAGGTCGATTTGTGACAAGGTAAGCCCCTTTGGCATATGGGAATACGCCTTGACAAGCGACGTCGGAACATTGTCGTTAAAGCCTTGTTGATAAAGCAAAATTAGGTCGTTTTTAGAAGATAAGCCTATTGCAAAGTTGGTATCACTTAAATCTTTCCCCACACTTGCTAGACGGCAAATTACCCCAAAATTGTCAAAATCTTGTGCCAAAAGAAAAAAATCGGTTATTTCCTTTGAAGGAGAATTGAGCAAAATAAAATTAAACAACTCTTGTTTCTTTTGTAGCAAAGCTTTGTCTATGTCCGTCATATCGTACCCAGCAAAAAATGGTTGTGCAAGGACAAGACATTGGTCAAAATTTGTAGCGTCTATCATTTGCTTGAAATTAAATAACGAAACAAGTTCTTTGCACTTTGCACTTGCCACACCATTTGCATAATTTACCATACATTTCTCCTTTTAACACAATGTGAACTTTTTAATTTTTTTTAAAACTAATTAAATAAAATGTCGTTGTACTTCTTTTCTTGCTCGTTGTATTTTTGAGAAACGAGTTCCAGCAAAGTAAAATTTTTGTCACAAATTTTTCCTTCAAAAACTATACCCTTCTCTTCGCCCTTCTCCACTTTCAACTTTTTTTCTTTTACTTCTTTCAATTTTTTTACGTCGGACAAAGTAAGATTTTTTAAGTCAACTTTCAAGGTGTCACCCATCTCGGCAAAGGCGACAAGTTTTGCGACAAAAGATAGTGCGTCGAGTTTTTCCATATCATAAAGCAAGTCGACGGCTTTGTTTTGTGCGTCTTTTGCGACGTCTTGCATTGCCTTGAGCTTTATTTTTTTGCTCTCAAGATGGGCAAGAGTCCTATAATTTTCCCTTATCGTCTTCCCTTGCAAATTTGCCTTTTTTATCGTTTCCTTTTTATCTTGTTCCAACTTTTTTGCATTTTCTTTTTGTAGCGTTTCACAAGTTTTTTTGGTTTCGAGTTCTATTCCCTTTGCTTGATTTTTTGCATCAGACAAGATTTTTTCTACAATTTTTTCAGCAGGCATAGCAACCCCCTTTTTATGCCAAAAGAAGCAGTGAAATGACAAGGGACAAAATCGCATAAGTCTCTATCATTGCTGGGAAAAGAATGAGTTTGCCCGAAAGTTGCTCTTTTTTTGCCACAGCGTAAATGCAACCAACAGACGATTTGCCTTGGAAAATGGCACTGATAAAGCCGTTGATTGTAAGTGGCAAGGAAGCCAAAAGTACAGCCAAACCAGCAGGCACACTCATAGCAGGTACAAGGCTCCCAAAGGCGACAATGGCGTAAACAAAGCCATAGATACCTTGTGTAGCAGGAAGCACGACAAGAACAAGCACCTTGCTAAATTTCTTTGGCTCTTCGCTCAGCACACCCGCTGCCGCTTGCCCCGTTTTGTTGAGAGCCATCGCCGACCCCATTCCACAAAAAAGTACACACAATGCAATACCAAGCAATCCTATAATATAACCCCAATCCATAATTTTTCCTCCTTTATAATTGAATTAGATTAATTTATATAACAAATTTGAGTGATAATTAAAAGTTTTTTAAACATAAAATTTATGTCAAGATGAATATTTTTTAAAAACGTAAAATTTATGTCAAATTGATAAACTTGAAGTTCCGCCCAAAAGGCGAAAACAACTCGCCTTCCCCTTCGTAAAACCGAGAGAAAAACTCGATATATTGAAGCCTCGACACGTGAATGTAAGCCCCAAGCCCGCCCATAAACAAGTTAAACGCATGACCAATAAGCAAAATTGCGACACCGACCACCACTGTAAGTGGGTTTGCAAAAAACGGAAGTGCAAGGTCGTCCACAATGCTGGAAATGATAGCCCCCGACAACATAAGACCAAAAAGTCTAGCGTAACTTAGGGTGTCGGACAAGATATTTATAAGCCCATAAATCGACGAGAAGCATTTAGTAAAACGCTCGATGCCTTTGTTGACAAAAATTTGACCCAAAGAACACACCGCCAAGAATACACTAGCAAGGATAATACCTATATAAAATGTCCCCGTTAAGTAACCCAATTTGTCAAGTATAGCAAGCACTAGTCCCACAAAGAAGCCTTCCCACAAAAATCCCGACACAAAGGCGGACAAAGGCTGTTTTCTCTTTAAAAGCAAGACGCCTTTTAGGAAGAGTGACACCATAATTTGCACAATTCCCGCCCCCAAGCATGCAAGGAGCATGGTGGTGACGTTGCTAACTGGGTTTGGCAAAATTGGTCGTGGAACGAAGGAAATTTTTGTGTAATCAGCACCGAAAAACGAGCCAAACAGCACACCAAAGATTATTGAAGTCACGCCACAAATGGACAAGACACCCATAAGTTGATTTTTCTTTTTCCCCAAAATATACCACAAACCGCACCCGACAAAAAGCAGGAAGCCATAGCCAATATCGGCAGTAATAAAGCCAAAAAAGACGGAAAAGAAAAACATTATAAAGCAGTTGGGGTCAAGTTCGTGATAATTTGGTGGCGAATAATTGTTGGTTATCGACTCAAAAGGCTTGACAAGTGCAAGGTTTTTCAAAACAATTGGCGGGTTGTCCTCTTTTGCAATTTCCAAAAAATTATAGTCCAAGCACAGTCCGCTACTCTCAAGCAATTTTTGTATTTTAGATTTGCTTTCATCTTTTAAATAGGCTGTCAAAAAATAAGCACTTTCGGTCATTCTAAAATTGTTGTCCGCATCAATTTTATCTATTTTATATTGCAAAAAGTCATAATAAATCTTAAGATTTTTTACATTTTCTTTTAGAGAATACATCTCGTCATCAAGTTTTTTAAGGGTCGTGAGCAATTTTGATTTGTTATTTTCGCATTGCAAAAGGACGTTTTCCGCCGTATCCTTGTTGTCAAAAGTACACCTAGTTGCCCCAAGTTCTTGCAATTTAGCAAAGACTTTTTGCGATTCGCTTTTGTGAGAATACACTTTTATGACGTTGTTGGTACCTTCAAAAATAGTGAGTGGAAAATCTTGTAAAAACAACTCAAAATCGGCAAATTTTGACGCGTCGAGCAGTCCCAAATATATATCGGTGGTCTTTGTCCCCGCAAAACTGGAAAGACGCTCTTGCACATTTTTATATGGCAAATATGAGGAAATTTTGTTGTCAAGAAGTGCAATTTGGCTCTTTGTTTCGTCAATTTTTTCTTTTATGTCGCAAACTCTTGCAATAACTTTTTCCGCGTCCTTGCTGGTTGTCTTTTTAAAATTTTCCTTATCAATGTCAAGTGCTTGGGGTTTGTATTTTTCCCTATCTTGCACGCAACTTTCTATCATGTCAATTGCAAATTGTGTGCGAGATTGATTTGAAGCAATATCATGATAACTTGTGTCGTCAAAATATATTGTCGTGTCCGAGAGTTCTTCCGTTTGAGATAGTTCAACGTCGCCCGAGTCAAAAAGCAAAGTAAGTAACTTTTCTCGCTCACTCTTCATGCCCACAAGGTTAAGTTTTGCCATTTTTACAATCACTTTTTCACCTCATTTGCGAGAAGTTTTGCAACCTTAGCGACATTTTTTTTGCAATTTTGCTTAAAAATCTCACACTCGTCTTGGCAAGAAGATAAGGCTTGGTCGTACTCTATTTTTGCATCATTTTCTTGAGATAAAAGAAGGTCGTTGTATAACTTTTTGTTGGAAATCGTGGCGTTTTTTTGACTATCCAAAATTGTAGCCTTGGTTTTTTGTACACTTGTCTTTGCATTTTGATTGGCAGTAAGCAAAAGTGTGCCAGCAATTCTTTCCGCTCTCACGATTTCATCGACAATTTCGTTGCGCATACTCCCTCCTTTTATTAAAATCACAATAAACTTTTATCAAAAATTTTTATCAAAATTTAATTTAAAACATAAAAATTAAAAGCACTCTACATATGTATTTTACATTAATTTTGCAAAAAATATCAAGCAAATAAACGGCTTTTTCTTTTGTCAAAAACGATTTTTTTACAATTAAAAAATAATTTGTACAAAGTTGTCAAAATTTGTTGAAAAAAGTTTTAAAAATTAAAAATTTTAACAATTTAATTAAAAAAATCTTTTATTACAATGATAATAAAAGAAGGTAAAAAAATGTTTTTTGGTATTCCCTTGCCACTTTGGGCTGTTTGTGTAATTGTCGTCATTGGGCGGTCGATAGAAATGACTTTGTGCGGGATAAGGACGGTTTGTACAGTAAAAGGCAAGCCACTTATATCGGCAACGGTCGGCTTTATCGAGGTTTTTTTGTGGTTTAATGTCGTCAAAGCGGCACTAGATTATGTCACGACGGGCGTGGTTGACACGTTGACAATTGCGGTGTTCTATTCCCTTGGTTTTGCTATTGGCACATATCTTGGTTGCAAGTTGTCCAGTATTTTTGTCAAAACTCGCCTTGACGTGCAAATTGTTTTGTCCGACAAAAACGAGCAACTTATCGATATCTTGAAAGAAAAAGGTTATGGGCAAACAATTTTAAACGCACGTGGGAGCAAGAGCGGTGAAGAAACTTATATGATTAAACTCGAGACAGACAACAAAAGTATAAAGGAAATCAAGAGTCTTATCGACCAATATGACCCAAAAGCCTTTGTTTCTATCCGTGAAGTGAAGGAAGTCGTGGGCGGATATTTTGGAAATAAAAAATAATTAGGTAAAAACAATTAAAAATTTTAATATTCTCATATAAAAACACTTGAAAATTTTTAATGCTTTTCTATTAAAGATATTAAAAAATTTAATATTTTTTATAGCCAATTAAAGTTGCTTGGTTAAAAAACTCATTTAGAATACGTTGAGTAGACTTTTATATCGTACAAAAAATATATAGAATAAATGTTTGTACTATACGATAAAAAGCCAAGAAGATATTTACGTCGACTAAGATTTTCTATTATAAAACACATTGAATAAAGTTTTTACATAAAAAAGGGGGTTGATTTAAAAACAAACTCCCCTTTTTATGTATAGATACTTTGTGTTTTAAGAAAAATTTACGCTCCCGCCCTATTGACAAAATATAAAATGAGTTGAACTCCTACGCAAACAAATCCGCAAATGATAAGAACCATGCCCAAAATTTTAAGGGTCAAAAATAGTTTATCTTTGCTACTAATTTCATTGCTATGTCGCACAGCCCTAGTTATACGCCTTGACAAAAAACCTATTGCGATACCAAGTGCGATAAGTGCAAGACCCACAATTACAAGTGAACTTTCCGACAAAAATTGCATAACCGTACGCCCCATTAAATCAAACATAACACCCTCCAATCTTTTTTGATACAAGTATTATAACAAAAATAAAAACAAATTTCAATAGTTATTTTTTAAATATTTTTTATGTTTTTTTTCTAAATTAAAAACCTTTTGATATAAAAATGACTTTGTTGCGTAAATTACTTCAAACTTGCAAAACAATTTTAAAGTACAAGTTGTTTTTCCCTAAATTGGTTTTGCGGAATACAAATTGTATTTTATTATACCTTAATTAATTTTTAGTTGAAATTTATAAGGTTAAATTGGAAAATTTCCTAAAAAATTACTCCAAATTTAGCGAATATTTATCTAAAAAGTCATAGAAAACTTGTGGGTCCAAGTTGAAATGGTTGATAATTTTGGACAAAGAACGCTTTTTGTTGTTAAAAACCTTCCAAGCGATGTAAGTAGATACGGCAAATTTGTTAACAGTATCGCCTTTTATTGCCTTAAGAAGTGGGACGACAATTGGGGAGAGGTCGTATTCCCCCGCGACTTGAACATTGTCCACAAGATAGGCAAAGGCAAAAAGTGTGGCGTCGTGAAGGAGTGGATTTGCGACAAACAACTTCTCCATATTTGGCATGCAAAACCTAAAATATTTGTCGTCATGGACAAAGCCGATGCAATTTTCCAAACTTATTGTAGAAGTCTTCCCCCCACGCTGAGTTGTCTCCATTTGATTTTGACGCGACACAAATTGCTTGCCTGTCACTTGGTCTGCAGGACGTGGAAAAGGCTTTATCTCGCAGGCGGAATTGGTCAATTGTTTTTTTGCCGACGCAAAATCAATGACTTTGTCCGTATAGACGTTGTGTTCGTCAAAATTATTTTCAAAAAGTTTGGATATTTCGTCATTCTTTTGTGGAATAACAAGATTTTTTACTGTCACGCCTTTGAATTTAACCTTGTTGACGCTAGCACGCAAAAGTATCAAATTTTTCTTAGTTTCATATGAGACAAAATCGGTGACGTTGATAAAATTGAAATAAAAACTTGCATATGCACTATCAATTTTGGCAAGTTTGTAGAGCAAATGGTTGATTTTGTCTATGTTTTGATTTTTGGCAAGATAGAAGAAAAAGAAAAAGTTTTCGTGAAAATATTTTTCTAATTTTTTTTCGTCAAGTTTTATCAAATCGTCTACTTGCTTGTTGATTTTTATATATTCTTTCACAGGAACGCTATAAAGATACTCCACTGTCCCTTGAGTTTTGTTGTTGCACAAGGACAAATAGTAGTCGTACATGTAGCGGTTGAAGACGTCGTAATCGCGAAGGACAAGAAGTTCGTCTTTTGCTTTGTCATACTTTTTTGCATTGATGCATGCAAGTGTATAATAAAAATTGACTTGTGCCTCGTCGTAGCCTATTTTGACATAATCTTCCATAAACTCTATTGCAAGTTCGGGCTGACCTGTTTGAGCGAGAGAAAGCCCTATGTTAAAACTTTCCCTTTCATCTTCAAGGTCAAGATTTTTTATTTTCTCCAAAATCAAATCATAACTTTTCTTGTCCTTTTTTGCATCATATATAAGAAGCAAATTGCTTAAATCTCTCGTGGAATTCTTGCCATATTTTTTTACGACTTGCTCCGCTTGACTGTATCTTCCCATAAAAAAGTATGCAAGGGTCAACTCTGCCCTAACATCATCATCGTCGTACAAATTAAGGCTCTTGTAAATCTCAACAGCTCTCTCAAAATCGCCCACCGACATACAATTTTGTGCTTCGGTGATTTTTTGCTCCACCTTTTCACCATACTCATCTTCTTTTATCGACTTGTAGTACTCTTCTGGAAAGGTCTTGATGTTGTCAAAAGTTTTCTTGGCAAAATCTTGAGTGTAATTGGAGACGCTAGAGTCTTTCAAAATCGATTTAAGGAGTTCTAATCCATGTTCAAAATTGTTGGAAAGCATATCATTTTGGGCAATATGTACGACGTAACTTGGCTTGTAAAAATAATTTAAGGCAATATAAAAAAGTGTGTTTGACATCTCAAAATTGAAAGCGTTCGAGTACGCAAGGGCGAGTTGCCCCAAAGTCTCGTCGCTAATGACGCCCCTTTTTAGTTCCATCTCAAAACAAGTCCAAAGGTACTTTATGCCTTTTTTGACATCTGAGCAGGTTATATTGGCAAGGTTTACACCTTGAGTAAAATAAAAGTCTTCAAAATTGTCGTCGATTTTTGTTGTTTTCATATCTAATACTTATGCTTTTCTTTAAAAATTTTGCATTTATACTACCAAAATTACAAAAATTTATATCTTTTCCACTGAAATTATATAATTTATATGTCTTAAACATTAATATAATAAAAATGTTGTGTTTTTGGTTGCTAAAATCGTAATAACTTCACATGTTTACCTTTAACGTTATAAAAACTTTATTTCTATACTATTAATACTATAAAATAGTTGCATTTTTGCACTAAAATTGTAAAAATTTTTGCACATGTTTGTCATTAAATTTATAAAATATTGTGTTTTTGGTTGCTAAAATCGTAAAAATTCTACATATTTTTACAAAAAGTTTTAAAAAATTGCATATTTCTCCTTTTAAAATGTATTTTAATCAAAAAAAGTTGGGCGACCCCAACTTTAAAGATTATAGATAGTTTATCCTTCTACAATGCTCACACTCGAGATAACCTTTATCTTTCAAAACACCCATCTGTGCGCTAGAAAACTCCATGCTACACCCACCGCAAGAAGAATTGTTGAGTTTCACAATGACAGGAAAAATCTTATCTTGACGAAGTTGCTTGTATTTTGCAACGAGTCTAGGGTCACATTTTTTTTCAATTTCAGCCATTTTGCTACGAATTTCCGTTTCTTGTGGTGCAAAATTTTTGTCAATAGTAGCACAATTTTCTTTGGCAGTAAGGTAAAGTTTTTTGTAGCTTACAATATTGTTTTTGCACGTCTCAAAAGATTTTATAAGGCTGTTGCAACTCTCAACTTGGGTGGACAAATTTCTCTCCAAAATAGACAATTGATTGACAATCGCGTCGCAATCGGCAATCGCCTTTTCCTTGTCTTGCATATTCATAGTTTCTTGTTTTGCCTTTAAATCTTCGAGTTGCTTCAAAAGTTTTGAATACAACGCCTTATATTTTTCGAAATTTGCGATATTTTTTTTAGATTCTTCATCAACGCTTGTCAATTTTGCTTGATTTTCCTTAATGAGAGTGGCGTATTTTGATAAATTTTCTTTTTCTTTATTTTTGTCCACTTCTCTTTTAAGTTTTACAAGCTGAATGTCCAAGCCTTGATAGTCCAAAATTGTTTCAAACATTTTCTATCTCCTTGCAAATATTTTTGAGCAAACTTAATTTTTCTTCTACACTTTTTACACTCTTCTTTGAAAGAATTTTCTCAAGTTTCTCTCTTTCAAAATTTAAATAATCATAATAATCGTTGTCTTTTTGTGTGCCAAGACCAAAAAAAATCTGCTCGTCTGTCAATAAATTTTGCTCAAAATTTATTCTACATCTTAGAATATTATAAAACATTTTGCCATCTTTTGCAACAATATCTTGTTCTATTTTAAAATTGTATTCCATAAGGAAACGACGCACCATGTCGCAATTCTTTTGTGGTTGCAAAATAAAGGTTACATTTTCGCGATGAAACTTGTTTGCAAGGCTCATAATCTTTATAATCTCTTTGCCACCCATTCCCGCAATAATTATGTCAATTGGCACAAAATTTGCAACTTTTTGACCTAAAACATTGTTTAATGGCTCCAGCCCATCACCAACATAAAAGTAAACATTTGATAAAAATTTATTAAGATTTTTCCTTGCCTTATCTAAACACAAGTCACTTATATCTGTGGCATAGGCACAATCAATCAACTTTTTTTCAAACAAATTTTTTAGGATATAGGCGTGGTCGCAACCAATTTCTGCTACAGTTTGAGCCTGAACAAGCGAGCAAATTTTTTCTATTCTATTTGAATGATTAATCACAATAGCCCTCAAGTTTTTTGCAACGATTTGGGTGACGAAGTTTTCTCAAGGCCTTTGCTTCAATTTGTCTTATTCTTTCTCTTGTGACACAAAACTCCTTGCCCACTTCTTCTAGTGTTCTTGGGTGGGCGTCGTCTAGACCATAGCGGAGACGGATAACCTTTTGCTCCCTTGGGGTCAAGGTGTCGATGGCAAGCATGAGTTGTTCCTTCAAAATCATTTGGGCGGCGTTCTCAACTGGCGACTTTATGCTCTCGTCTTCCACAAAATCACCTATCTTGCTGTCTTCTTCTTCACCCACAGGGTTTTCAAGCGAAATTGGGTCTTGTGCAATTTTTTGAATTTCACACACACGTTGCTCACTTATGCCCATCTTTTCGGCAATCTCTTGGGCCGATGGGTCACGACCTAAGGTTTGCGTAAGTTGACGTGTGACGCGGATAAGCTTGTTTATTGTCTCAACCATATGCACTGGTATACGAATTGTCCTTGCTTGGTCGGCAATTGCACGTGTGATGGACTGCCTTATCCACCAAGTAGCGTAGGTGGAAAATCTAAAACCTTTTGTATAATCAAACTTTTCAACGGCTTTGAGTAGCCCAAGATTTCCTTCTTGAATAAGGTCAAGGAATTGCATGCTTGTCCTGCCACAATATTTTTTGGCAATACTAACCACAAGTCTAAGGTTAGCTTCGCTAAGTTTTTTTCTTGCCATCAAGTCGCCTTCGTTCATACGCTTGGCGTACTCGACTTCTTCTTCACTCGTCAAAAGTGGCACCTTGCCGATGTCTTTTAGATACATTTTGACCGGGTCGTCAACGCTCACTTGGTTGGCAATCTCGTTTAGGTCCTCAATCTCTTCATAGACGTCGACAGTCTTGTTGACCTTTATACCTTTTTGGGTAAAATATTCGGCAATTTCTTCAATGTCCTTTGCGGAAGCGTCATATTTAAGAAGGCGAAGGATAATCTCTTCCTCGCTTAAAACATTCCCCTTATTTTTTGCAATATCAAAAAGTTTTGTTATCTCCGGTTGGAATTTTTCATCAATCATTATATTTTTCTCCATTTTTAATTTCTTTTGCTACTTGGTCGAGTTCTTTTGCGATTTCTCGACGCTTGGTCAAATCTTTTTCGTTTTTAAAAAGTGTTAAAAGTTGCTGTTGACGGGCATGCAAGTCGGCGGTGTCGATATTTTGGATACATTTTAGAAAATACTCTTCCTTTTTATCTCCAATTTCGTCAAAATTAAACCCAACAATTGCACCCAAATCACTATCATGCTCTATATCAAAATAATCAAACAACGTGCTGACTGTAACTGTCTTCCCTTCTAGTTTGCACTTTTTTAAAAAATCATACAAATTTTGATAAGTTGAATTTTTAAATTTTAAATTTTTATCAAGATAAGGCAAGGCGTATGGTTCTTTTTTGACAAGGCTAGCCAAAACAAATCTACTTGCCCGCTCACTGCCCATAATTCTATCTCCATCAAAAGTGTTTTGTGCGTTTTCCATAGGTGGAGCACTCCCACCCACCAAATCTCGACGCAAAATATCTTGCGAAATGTTTGATTTTTCGGACAAAATCTTGAGATAGATTTCCCTTTCCGCATTAGTTTTTAAATTTCTTAAAATTTCAAAACACGACTCAACAAATTTATTTTTTTCAAAATTGTCTTTTAGATTAAATTTTTTTTCTAAGGAACAAATTTTATACTCAATGCCGTCAACTGCACTTGCGATACATTTTTTAAGTTCGTCAGCACCATATTTTTTAAGATACTCGTCAGGGTCGAGATTTTCTTTTAGCGTGACTACCCTCACTTCTAGCCCCACACTCGACAGCACGTCTATTGCCTTATACATTGCCTTTTGCCCCGCACTGTCGCCATCAAGGCACAAAACGACTTTGTTTGCCAGCCTTTTTATCGCAGTTGCATGATAGGTAGTAATTGCAGTGCCCATGCAAGCGACGGTATTTTTAAAACCTGCCTTAAACATGGCAATGACGTCGACTGTCCCTTCGCAAATAATAACATAGTCCAACTGTTGAGACTTCCTTAGTTCTCTTATTGTATGTATGTTGTAGACAACTTTACTTTTGTCAAAAACAAGCGTTTGGGTGGAATTTCTATATTTTACATATTCGGGATTGGCTTCCAAAGTGCGAGCGGTAAAGCCTATGCAGTCGCCAAATTGATTGAAAATTGGGAAAGTAACCCTTGTTGCAAAAACGTCATAAAGGTTGCCCGTTTTCTCCGACTTTTCAACCAGCCCCGCAAGGCTCATCGTCTCATCATTAACGCCCTTGGAATGTAAAAAGTCTATCAAGCCATGCCAATCTTTTGAGTAGCCAATGCCAAAATAGTTGACGATGTCTGACGTAAAGCCTCTTTTTAAAATATAATTTTTTGCACACCCATTGTCTTTTGACAAGCAATCACAGTAGTACTCTTTTGCAAATTTAAGGGCTTGCAAAACCTTTTCCCTTTGACGCAACTTTTCTAGTTCTTCCGAGTTGTCGACAAGACTTGGAAGCGGAATATTTGCATCTTGAGCCAACTTTTTCACCGCTTCAACATATGTCATGTTTTCGTATTTTTGGACAAATGTAATCACGTCGCCCGACTCGCCACAACCAAAACAGTGATAAAATTGCTCCATCTCGTTTACGGCAAAGGACGGGGTCTTTTCCATATGAAAAGGACAACACGCCCAATAGTTGCGACCTCGTTTTTCCAACCTAATAGAACGAGACAACACAGACACTATGTCGTTTTGCGACTTGACCCTTTCGACAAATTCTTGCGGTAACCCTCGGCTCACTCTCTTTTCTCCTGTTAAAAATTGATTACGTTTTAAAAACCTTTATTGCAAAAGCCAAAACACACATAAATAAAGGCTTTTATAAAAATTAGTTTTATTGTTAAAACTAACTAATAATTATATAC
>CAVHMC010000013.1:0-16835 GCA_963636895.1 Oscillospiraceae bacterium
GAAAAAAACAAACAAACTAGGCAAAACAATAGTTGCCCAAATTTTTATGCCCATAAAAGATGCTGACACATATTTTGTTGGCTTAAATGAGATTATGAGGATTAAAATTATCAAAAAAATTGTTAAAAAAAATTCGTTGTTTTCTTTCACCTTTTTTAAAAAATTGTGCCTTTTCATACTAATAATTATTTTTTTAAGTAAAAAAGTATGTATTTTTGTTTGTAAAAAAGGGGTAAAATCTTTTATAATGCCATATGAAACGTGGCTTATGTGAAAAAATTACAATTTTTCGTTTTATTTTGTTTTTTTAGGGCGTCATGGCAAGGCTACAACTCTATACTTTTTAGAATTTAGAGCGTGTTTTTTAGCTTTGAAAAACAAACATAAATTTATAGGTAGAAGGAATAAAAAAGGTGTAATTATGGCAAAAAAAATTGGATTGGTTCTAAGTGGTGGCTCTGCGTATGGCTTTGCTCATATCGGAGTCATAAAAGTTTTGGAAGAAAACGGGATAAATGTGGATATTGTAGGTGGGACATCTATGGGTGCCATTGTTGGTGGCTTGTATGCTTCTGGCATAACAATAGAAAAAATGGAAGAGATTTTGACAAAATTTTCTAGAAAAAAAATTGTTGATTTCAATCCCTTTTATTTTGCCGATGACGGCTTACTTTTTGGCAATAAAGTTACAAAATTTATTAAAAAAATAATTGGCGACAAAAATATAGAAGACTGCGAAAAAGAATTTTTTTGTATTGCCTCAGACCTTGCTAGCGGTAAAAAAGTCGTTATGGACAATGGACACTTGACAACCGCAATTCGTGCTAGTATGTCAATTCCGGGCATATATAAGCCTATACGACACAAGAATATGGTACTAGTTGACGGTGGGTCAAGCGACAATTTGCCAATACAAGATGCTCGAAAAAAGGGAGCCGATATTGTTATCGGTGTTGATGTTTGCTCCTTTTATCAAAAGCAAAACAATTTAAAGAGTGCTGTGGACATTTTGATAAGTTCTTGCAATCTCACAGTGTCCAATTGTGTACAAGCGCAAAAAGACAAGGGCGATATATATATCAAAATTGACCAACCAAATGTATCTTTTGCGAAATTTTCAGCTGATGATGCCTTGAAATCAATAAAAAACGGTGAAGAAGCTACTCGAAAAATGTTGCCTGAAATATTAAAGATACTAAAAAATTCTTAAGGAGATAGGATATGTTTAATACAAATATTTTACTAAAAAGGGCAAAAAAACTCAATAAAACCATTGTGTTTCCTGAAGCGGAAATAAGTGATAGAGTTTTAAAAGCAGTAGAATATATTTTAAAGCACAAAATTGCCAACGTCATCTTGCTTGGCGACGAAGACATTATTTTGTCTAAGTCAAGGCGTCTTAAGGGAGCTGTTATAATAAACCCTAAAACTAGCGAACTTAAGGAAGATTTTGTAAATAAACTTGTTGAACTTAGAAAGAACAAAGGAGTTGACAAGGCAAAAGCAAGTGAACTCCTAGAAGATTACAATTATTTTGCATCAATGCTTGTCTTTAGTGGCTTTGCCGATGGGTATTTGGGTGGGGCTGAGAACACCACAGCAAACACACTTCGCCCTGCCTTACAAATTATCAAAACGAAAAAAGACGTTGATATTGTGTCCTCTTGTTTTATGATGGTTGGAAGGCAAAATTATGGGCAAAATGGGGTTGTTTTCGTTGCAGATTGTGCTTTGAATGTTGACCCTAGTGCAAAAGATTTAAAGGATATAACTTTTTCAACAGTGGAGACGGCAAAAAGTTTATGTAATATTGAACCAAAAGTCGCCTTGCTTTCGTATTCAAGTTTTGGAAGCGGTGGAGATGGGGCTTCAATTTTGAAAATGCGAGAGGCACTTTCATTAATAAAAGAAAAAAATAGAAATTTGAAAGTTGATGGGGAGATGCAACTTGATTGTGCCATTGTCCCAGAAGTTGGAAAAAGGAAAGGAAAGGGAAGCTCTGTTGCTGGACAAGCAAACATTCTTATTTTCCCAGATTTAAACGCTGGCAACATTGGATACAAACTTATGGAACGATTTGGCAAAATGGACGCAGTGGGGGTAATTATGCAAGGTTTCAACAAGCCTGTCAACGACCTATCCCGCGGTTGCAAAGTAAAGGACATTATTCTTATGACTGCAATAACTTGCATACAGTGCGTCGAATAACTTTCTTTTATTTGTGCAAATAAATACATGAATTGATTTTAGACAATAATTTTAATTATCCTATTTTAGAAATAATAAAAAGGGTTTTGTAAGAATATTACAAGGACCTTTTTTTGTTGGGTACAAATTAGAGGTGTTTTAAAAATCAAATTTTTGAAATCAATTTATTTTAGGTAAAGTAGGGCTTCTAGGGAGAAAATAGATGGATGGCGAGAGCCCCGTCGAATTCCACCACAGGGAGGAATTCGGCGGAACCGTTTGCCCTTGGTCCAAGGGCAAACGGGGGAAAGGCGACACGAAGGTCGCCTTGGCTCTCGCCCCCACTCCTATCTTTCATCTCAAACCTATTTTTATCAAAACACAACAACTTTGTGATAAAACACATCCTTTTTATTTACAAATCTCAAATAAAATTCAATAAAATGAATTGTCAAATAAATTTTTGCACTTTTTTAAAAAATTAGAAAAAAATAAAAATTGAGATAAACTTTGAAAAAAACTATACAATAAAATTCAACAAAAAACAAAAGGTATGATTTTTGCTTTGCTTTTTTTCTATATATTTGATATAATGTGCAAGATACAAAAGGAGTTATTATGAAAATATTAGTTATTAATGCTGGTAGTAGTTCAATAAAATATCAACTTATTGACATGGAAGGCGAAAATTTGCTTGCAAAAGGACTTGTGGAAAGAATAGGAAGTGACAGTGCGCAACTTACACACAAAGTCAATGGCAAAGCTGTTGAAATAAAGCAACCTATGAAAGACCATTCTGAAGGTTTGGAGTTGGTACTCAAAATGCTTGTAGACAAAGAGAATGGCGTCATATCTTCTCTTGACGAAATAAGTGCGATAGGTCACCGTATTCTTCATGGGGGTGGAAAATATGGCGAAGCAACGCTTGTTACACCAGAAGTTTTGAAAGATTTAAAGAGTTTTATTCCGCTAGGGCCTCTTCACATGCCTGCAAATATTCAAGGAATTGAAGCGTGCGAAAAGGTAATGAAAGGCAAAAAAAATGTATGCATTTTTGACACAGCGTTTCACGCAACTATGCCAGACTATGCTTATAGGTATGCTGTCCCTTATGCATGGTACGAAAAATATGGCGTAAGAAAATATGGCTTCCACGGTACAAGTCACGAATTTATCGCAAAAGAACTCGCTAGAGTTATGGGCAAGGATATTTCTACTCTTAGGATAATTTCGTGCCATATTGGCAACGGTGCAAGCGTGGCAGCGGTTAAATACGGCAAATGTGTAGACACTTCTATGGGCTTTACACCTCTTGAGGGGCTTATGATGGGGACTAGAAGTGGAGATATTGACCCAGCTGTTGTTGAATTTATTATGAATAAAGAACAAAAAAATGTCGTTGACGTGTTAAATGCACTCAACAAGCAAAGTGGACTTTTGGGTGTCAGTGGGCTTAGCAACGATATTCGTGACGTTATAAAAGCAAAGGAAGAAGGCGACGATAAATCAAGGCTTGCAATTGATATGTTTTGCTATTCTATAAAAAAATATATTGGTGCTTATTCTGCTGTCATGGGCGGAGTTGATGCTATCGCTTTTAGTGCTGGTACGGGCGAAAATAGAGCGGATATAAGAGAGCAAGTGATGCGAGGGCTTGAATATTTGGGTGTTGATTTTGATGTAGAAGGCAATAGAAATTTTGTTAGGGGAATAAATTATAAAATTTCTAAAGATAGTTCCAAAGTCGCAGTTTACGTTATCCCTACAGACGAAGAAATGAGTATTGCTCGTCAAACCAAGGCTGTGGTTGAAAAGGTATAATAAAAATAAAAAGGTATTACAAGGAAGGTTAGTTATGGAAGAAGTTACAATGCAAAAGTTAGTTGCATATTGCAAAAATAGGGGATTTGTTTTTCCTGGGAGTGAGATTTATGGTGGGCTTGCCAACACTTGGGACTATGGTCCACTTGGTGTTGAGTTGAAAAACAACATTAAACGTGCATGGTGGGATTATTTTGTCACAAAAGACGAAAATAGTTATGGCGTTGATTGTGCTATCCTTATGAACCCACGCGTGTGGGAAGCAAGTGGTCACGTAGCATCATTTTCCGACCCAAAGATGGATTGTAAAAACTGCAAAACGCGTCATAGGGCGGATACTTTGATTTCTGACTACAATGCAAAACATAATATTGATATGGCTGTTGACCTTATGAGCAAGGAAGAAATGTCAAATTATATCAAAGAGCATGATATTAAATGCCCAAATTGTGGCAAATGCGACTTTACTGAAATTAAAAATTTCAATTTGATGTTTCAAACAAAAAGGGGCGTTACAGAGGATAGTAGCGATATTATTTATCTTCGTCCTGAGACATGCCAAGGAGAATACGTCAACTTTCTTAATGTTCAACGAACTATGCGAGCAAAGATTCCTTTTGGAATTGGGCAAATAGGAAAATCTTTTAGAAATGAAATAACACCAGGGAATTTTGTCTTTAGGACAATTGAATTTGAGCAAATGGAATATCAATTGTTTTGCAAAGAAGGGCAAGACGAAAAGTTTTTTGAAGAATATAAGAATAAAGTTATGAAGTTTTATCACTCCCTTGGGTTGCCAGAAGATAAACTAAAGTTTAAAGACCATGACAAGCTTGCTTTTTATGCCAAAGCCGCAACGGATATAATTTTCCATTATCCATTTGGGTGGGAAGAATTGAATGGAATTCATAATAGAACAAATTACGATTTGACCCAACATAGCAAATTTTCGGGTAAAAACATGCTTTATACTGACCCTGTTACGAATGAGAAATTTATTCCTTATGTCGTAGAGTTTTCAGTTGGAGCTGATAGATTGTTTTTGACGCTTATTGCAAATGCATACACAGAAGAAACTTTGGAAGATGGAGAAACTAGGGTTGTTCTAAAAGTTTTACCTAGCCTTGCGCCTATAAAAGTTGCAGTTTTGCCTCTTCAAAAAAATTTGAGCGAAAAAGCCCGCGAAGTCTTTAAAAATCTCCAAAAAGATTTTGTATGCGATTATGACGAGTCGGGAAGCATTGGGAAAAGATATAGACGTCATGACGAGATAGGCACACCGCTATGTGTCACAATCGACTTTGATACTTTAGAAGACAACACTGTGACCGTAAGAGACCGTGATAGCATGAAGCAAGATAGAATAAAAATTGAGGACCTAAAAAATTATATAAACTCAAAAACATATAATGCATAAGAGATTTTATATTATTTTTGTGCTATTTGTGTTAAAATTTTTAAAGAGAAACTGTTAAAACCTTTCTATTTTTAATTTATTAAAGCTTTTTAATTTCTTCAATGAATTTGTTTTAATATGAATATTTTAAAATTTTAGTTTGCAAGGTCAAAATTTTAAGCATCTATCTACTTTTAAAAATTTGTTTAAAATTTTAAGAGTCTTTGTTAAAATTATTTTAAGAATTTATAAACAATTTCTTACAATAAAACACTTTTTATTTAAAAGGGGAGAAAAATGAAAAAAATTACTATTTATTGTGATGGTGCATGCATAGACAATCCGGGACCGGGCGGTTATTGTACAATTGTAATGTGTGATGGGCAAGAAAAAATCTTGTCCGGAGCCGAACTTGATACAACCAACAACCGTATGGAACTTTTGTCAGCGATACTTGGAATGGAAATGTTCAAGGATATGTGCGAAGTCGATTTATATACCGATTCCGCCTATGTTTGCAATGCTATTTTTGAAGGCTGGATTGATATTTGGCAAGGTAGACATTGGAAAAATAGTTCTTATCAAGAGGTCTCAAACAAAGACTTGTGGGTGAGATTTTATAATCAAATTAATTTTCATGAAGTTACAATACATAAGGTGACGATTCATAGGATAAAAGGACATTCCGATGATAAAATGAACGATAGATGCGAAACCATCGCAAAAGAAGAAATTATTAAACTTTTAAGTGATAAGGGTCTTTCTAAAAAAGATTTTACTCCGCAAAAATGCTATATTCGTACACAAAAATATATTAAAAAATAAAAATATATAGATAGGTTAAGTTCAAACTAAATTTCTTCATATTGAAAATACAAGTCCTCCAAACAATTTTGGAGGGCTTTTTTCTAAAAATAATAATTTACTTGTATTTCTAAACTTGCAAAATAAAAATTATTGTAAAGTGGTATATATGATATATTCCAAGAAACTAACCCTTGGGACCTTTTTAAAGCAAAAATATTTTATTATTCTAATTATTAAAGTTTAAAATAAATTTTTTGTTAAGCAAATCTTGACTAAATATAACATCAATCAAATATTTCATAATATAAAATCAAATAACTTTATAAAATATTGCAAATTAGAAAAATTTTCAATAAACATATAAAAACTGTTTAAAATTTGTAAAAAAATTATCAATTTTTCGTGCAATAGTATTTATTTCACACATCTTTATGTTATGTCTTTTTTTTTATGTTATGTCTCTCTTTTTGAATGTCAAATACGAAACAAGGTTCAGACAAGCAATTATACAAACAACAAGTGCGATGCTTATAAAAATGTTTGTTCCATTAAAAACAGGGGAGTAAAAAATTTTGGAAAGAGCAATGGTCGTATTACTATTTGTAAAACTGCCACCAAAATACTTAAACAGGTCTATATTGGCAAAAGTATTGTATTTTATCCAATTTGCACCAGAAGATGCAAATGTAAGAGCCATATTTACTATATAAATTCCACAAGCGACACAAATTGAAGCGATATGCGACCTAAACAAAACGGAGATAGTTATCGCTAGCAACGAATAAATATAAACTTTTATCATAATACATACAAGATAGAGTAAAAAGGCAAGCCAAATTGGCAATGAAAATGAACTTGTTGCATTAAAGACCAACAACATTGAAGGGAATGAAATGCCATAAAGCACACTTCCGACTATAAACGAAACAATAGTTGCAACTAGAATAAACAATGCCGATACAAACATGGTTGCCAAAATTTTTGCACTAAGAATTTTGTGCCTTTTGTAAGGCTTGACACAAAGCAACTTTATTGTCCCATCTGAATATTCCTTTGCAATCATTGAAGCGCCAATTACAACTGTAAAACATATAACAAGAATGCTAATTATCTCAAGAGAAAAATATGCATAATCGTATGCGTTTGCTTTCTCTCCAAATGAAGACATGCTATTGAAGGCAAAATAATCTGCAACATCGTTATCTAGCAACTTGTTATCAAGCAAATATTTACATTTTGTTGAATTCTCTTGAATTCTATAGCGATTGTAATTTTGATATCCTGACATTCTGGCTAAATAATCTACGTTTTCCTTTTGAGTGACTTCCAGCAATACGTTATTTTTGGTTGATTCTATATTGTTTAATTCACTATATAAATAATGCAATGCAAGATTTTCCATTTTTTCACGATTTGTTTTGCTTGCATTTATTTCGATATCACCATCGGCATCATCTTTTAGTTGCTTTATCTCGCTCAAAAGGGAAGACTTGTACTCTTTGTTTATAGTCTTAAAATCTTGCAAAATGTTAGTCAAGTTTTCACTAGAAAACTCCAAATAATCAAGTTGCTCTATGTATTTTAAAATATTTGGCACATATGTATTATAACTCAAATCTTGGTCAAGACCCTTATAATCATTCCAATTTGTTCCGCCATTGAAACTTTCCAACTTTCGTTTAAGAGCCGTCAACTCCGAAGTTAAATTGTAGTCAAGGGACTCGCTTGCAAGAGCAATTGGGGTTAAATATCCGCTAGTATATTTTGTGTATTTATTTTCGATAGATACAATATCATTTATCATATCGTTTTTTAGGTTAATATAACCGTCAGCCCCGTTTGATTTGTTGTTTTGTACCGCACTAGAAAATTTTCTTCTATCAGCGCTCAATTTTTCAGCCAAAGCCGTCATCTCTTGCTCAAAATTACCATTATCGTTTATCAAATTTTGAATGGAATTTTCAAGAGTAGAACTGTCTTCGTCAAAATTTTGTTTGGCTTCATAAAATGAATTGTAGCAAGCACTTACGCTTGTAGTATCCAAATTTACATCACTTAAACGATTAATCCTTTCAGCAGGAGTAAAAATTGAAGGAAGAATTGTAAGTGCAAAAATAAAAAGTCCCATTAAAAAATACATTATTGGGCTATGAAACAATTTGTAAATTTCACCTTTAAATAGTCTAATCATTTTTGTCATCTCCTACATGTTCTGGAAGAAACCGATTGTTGATTGTATCCAAAAAAACGTCTTCCAAAGTTTTCATAACTGAAGAAATGGAATATATTGAAATGCCATTTGAAACAAGCAAAACTGTCAACTCAGGGATTTTTTCATGGGGAAGGTCAACGGTCAGTACATTTTTTACAATTGACATATGCGTGACGCCAAATTTTTGCGAGATAAGTTTTCCAGCAAAGTTGGGGAAGTTGACTTTTATAATTATACTATCTTTTTGCTCGTCTTTTTTCAAATTATCAATTGAACGTATGCTTTCAAGGTTGCCTTTATTAATAATTGCTATTGTGTCACACATGAGTTCCATCTCAGCCAAATTGTGACTACTTATAACGATGGCTATCTTATCGTTTTTTGCAATTTTTCTAAGAAAATGTCTTATCTCAATTACTCCTTGTGGGTCAAGCCCGTTTGTTGGCTCATCTAAAATTAGAAGTTTTGGGCTATTAATTAAGGCACATGCGATGCCAAGCCTTTGCTTCATCCCAAGCGAATACTTGCGAACCTTATCCTTAATTCTATCCTTTAACGAAACAATATCTACAACTTCTTTTATCCTACTTTGTGGGATATCCTTATATAAGGAAGCATAATATTTCAAATTGTCAAGTCCCGACATATTATTATAAACTTGTGGAGTTTCTATAATAGCACCCACAGAATTTATTGCCTTTTCAAAATTTGATTTTATAGAAAACCCACCGATTTGCACATCTCCCTCGTCCATTTTTGCAAGGCCGGTTATCATTCGAATTGCGGTAGTTTTTCCAGCTCCATTAGGACCCAAAAAGCCAAAAATCTCTCCTTCGTGGACTTCAAAGGAAAGATGATTGACAGCAATATTTTCTCCAAATTTTTTTGATATATTTTCTACTTTTAAAACAATTTTCTCCAAAATTTTTCTCCAATTAGTTGTTGTATTTACCCGTTTTATAAAGCAAATGGTAAACAATTGTATAAACCACAAGGTTAGACGACATCAATATAGGTACCAACCAATAACTTATAAAACTTTTTTGTAACAAACTTTCCATCCCGCAAATAAGGCACGTCGCAAAAATAATTATACATAAAAACAAAAAAATAATGAGCATTTTTGTTATGTTTTGTTTAAAATTGGGTTTAACTTCTATCAATTTAAACCTGTCAAATAGATTTTCAAGAGAAATAATTATGCACACACTTATCGCAAGAGAGCCAGCCAAAAAGTAAACAATAGATTGCCCACCAACAATATTATTTGATTTTTTCAAAAATATATAGCAAAAAATTACTTCAAGCAACATAATAAACGAGACAATCCATGCAGTATTCATGCTCAGCCTGTTTACATCAACGTAAGTATTTTTTTTATTTTTGTTTTGAGAGCTATCATGCATTTTTAGTCTCAAGCCTTGCAACGAAAATTGTTCTTGCATTATTTTTATATTTTGTTGTTTCGTCGAATTTGTATTGTTCGAAACCAGCTCGTCGTATTCGCTTTTTCCCTTTACTTTTTCTTTTTTCTCTTCAATTTTTGCGGTAGGGAATATCTCTTTAAAGGTATAAAATTTGTTTTCTTCGTATGGGTCGGCAAGTTTGGAAGAACTATAGAGTTGACCTATAATCATCTTGTAGTCATTTGATTTTGACTTATCTATTTCTTCCTTTGAATCATTTAAGTTATCCCATACAATTGAATTGCTTTCTTTGGAAGTTTTTGTTGCGTTTTCATATTTTTCTTCTGTAGAAAGCAAATCATTAGGCGGCATATCTTTCTCTTCATTTTCGGAAGATAAACTAGTAGTCTCATTTTTGTTTATTTGACCATTTTTTTCTACATCTTGCGTCTCGTTTTCTCTACTTAAAGGCACAATGTCGGTCGCTTCATTCTGTAGGCCTTGTTTGCTATCTTCATGTAGGGAAGAAGGGTCTTTTTTGGTCTTATTATCTTTGTCATCAAAAGAAAAACTCAACTCAAAATCGTCATTGTTCTCAATATTATCGTAATTTTCCTTCTTGTCGAGATTTTCCTGACTTATTTCATCAAGTTGACTAGCCGAAGCACCATAAACCGACTCTCGAGTAATTGGCTCCTTTTGAATATTTTTAAAAGAAGTTTCCGTCAAGATATCGTTTTGTGTTGTATCATTTTTAGATTTTGAGTCTTCTTCAAGGGATATTTGATTTTTAATCGGCTCTATATCTTGTCCATGATTGTCCATGTCTTCATATTTATTTTTATAAACTTCGACTTTATCATTGTTTTTAGAACTATCCTTTACAAATTTAATATTTTGATTAAATAGGTCATATTGCACAAAAGAGTTGTTGTCGCTACTATTTTGCGTTTCATCGATATATTTTATATCAGTTTTAGGTGCTAAATTAAACAAATTTTCTTGACTAACAACGGAAATATGCTTGTCGTCATTATTATCATTTTTTGTAGAAATAGAGCCATCAATATCGTTTAAAGGAAGATTTTGCATCAAATCTTCCATTTTTTCTTCGTCTATCGTGCCATGCATTGCCTCTCGACCTTTTTCTGTTAGGGAATAGTAGTGTCGCTTTCCACCGATATCGCTATCTTGCCAATAGGAAGAGATAAACCCGCTTTCTTCCATACGTCTCAAACTACTATAAAGGCTAGGCTGTTTTAAAACAATGTCTCCATTAGATAATCTTTCTATTTCCTTACAAATTTCATAGCCATATTTATCTCCATCTGCTAGGGCTGTCAAAATAATTTTTGCAATAGTGCCACGTGTGGCTTTGTTTTCGACATTTTCAAACATAATCTATCTCACTTTTAATTTTATCTACAATTTTTTTTACAAAAAAATCAAATTTACGTATAAAATTATTTATGTAACCAATAATTATTTTGTCGAAGTATATTTTTATAAAAAGTTTATAAAAATCGTATATGTACTTCTTTAATTTAATTTTAGCAAAATTAAGGATGAATAGTCAACCTAAATGTCTTTATTTGCTTTTTTCAAACAAAAAAATATGATAAAATGTAAAGGAAATTATGCTAGAACAAACAAGTATTATTCGCGAAAAAAGACGCACCATAAAAATAACAATAAATAGGGAAGGCAATTTAGTAGTTTTTTGCCCCTATGGCATATCTACGCAAAAAATTGAAGAAATTTTATCAAGCAAAAGGAATATTTTAGAGAAAAAAATTAACAAAACAAAAATGATTTCAGAAAAATATTCAAAGGTTATCAATTATGAAAATATTTTGCTTTTTGGAAGGGAATATGTAATCGTTCCAACAACAAAAGTAGCAAAACCCGGCTTTACAGAAGAATATTTTTTAATTCCAAAAAAAATTGCCGACAACGATAAAATTAGCGCATGCATAAAAAGGGTCGTAAAATCAATTGCTGAAAGAGTTGTTGTAAAAAGATTTCATGACATAGTCAATAGTTACCATTTTTTTGACGCAAACAAAGTTATAATAGGCAATTATCGTGCAAAGTGGGGAAGTTGCGACAAATATGGCGTTATAAAATTGAATTTTAGGTTGGCAATGGTTGATACAAAGTTGATTGATTTTGTTATTTTTCATGAATTGACCCACCTAAAGGAATTAAATCATTCACCAAGGTTTTACAAAGAACTCGAAAAAGTTTGCCCAACATGGAAGCAAAGTAGGGAACAACTAAAATCATACACCTTTTTGCTTGAACTATATTAACAAAATCATTTTTATTAAACCTATTTTGTATATTGCAAGTCTCTCGTCTTCCTATGCAAAATATTAGTTTGGTATCAATAATATTAGGTTAGTAACAATAATATTAATTTGGTAACAATATAGGATGGTAATAATAATATTAGGTTGGCAACAATAATATTGGTTAGTAAAATGATAGCACAACGAACAAAATTTAACTTTTTTTGTTTGGTAAATTTACGTTAAACTATTCGCAAAAGCCTTGTTTTGCGAATAGTTAGCCCAAAAACATAAGATTTTTTTGTTTTTACATTTTAAATTTGTTTACGTTTGTTTTACATTTTATTTACATTTGATTTGCATTTAGGTCTACATTAGGTTTACATTTAATTTATATTTGGTTTAGGTTTACATTTGGATTTGCGTTTAACCTACATTTGATTTGCGTTTTAGTTTATTTTTTGTTTTACTGTTAATTTACGTTTTGTTTATATCTCGTTTAATTTTTTCTAGTTTCACATTTGGTTTATTTTTATATTTTGTTTATAGTATTGTTTAGATATTGATTACAATTATTGTTCATGATGTTATCCAATAATTTTTACTCAATATTATATAAGATTTTATTTTAAAACGTTAAATTTTTATTTATTCAATTTTACAGCAAGATTTTATAAAAAATAAATGAAGAATCTGTCATTAAATAAAAATTATTCTGTCTCACAGCGTCTCATAAAAATTTAAATCTAAAGATATTATCATTAAAAACACCTCAAAGTTACACTCTATTATTCACAAAAAAACTAGGTTTTTACATATAAAAATTTGTTATAGAAAATTAAAAATATTAAACAAATTTTTGTAAAACTTTGCATAGCATTGCACAAAAAATTATTAATTTTATTTTAATTCTATTTTGACATAAAAACATCATATTTTTTTACACAAATGTTTTAATTATAAACAACCACAAACACCACATGGGACTTGATTATAATAGCGTTTTTTAGCCAATTTTTAACGCTTTTTTGTGCCAAAGAGTTTGCATAGTACTCTTCCCTTTATATAAAAAATACTTTGCATAGTACTTGCTATTTTGCTATTTTTTAATAAAAAATGATACAAAGATATAAATTAATCATTTTAAACAAGCACTAAAAATTTTTAAAATTACATTAAAATTAACCGATAAAAATTAACGACAAATTTTTATAATAACTTTGTAAAATAATGAATATAATTTAGAACTCTAGAATAGGTCAACTTTGCAAAACTAAAAGTGTTCAAAGCGCCACCATCAAACGATTTAAAAGACAAAATATCACAATTTTCTAGATAATTTACAGATTTACAAAAGCAATCAACAATGTCCTCGTCCATCATAAGAGAATCTGGTATGTTAAAAATTATGAGTTCAATAAAATACTTGTTTAGGTCGACCCCCATCGCCCATTTGTTGATTAAAATAGTTTTACGAAGATTTTTAAAAATACGTACCAATTTTTTGTAATTTCCGTTTGTTCGAGCGTCTTTTTCTTCCATATTTTCATTGTACGTAAACAAATCTATCGAATGAATATTTTTTTGTATAGGGTCCCAAAAATCAAGGATTGCACTTTTGTCCAATTCGTCAAAAGTAGCAAAACGCAACAATATCTTAAAGCCGTATTCTTTTATGCACAAAATTTTTAGCCCGTCATTTGTCAGCAAAAGATAAGTCGACGAGTCAAAATATTCAGTCAAAATATTAGTCAAATCTAAAATAAATTTATAAATAGTTCCATCGTTTGAAACTTGTTCCCTATCTTTTTTCTTTTTACAATCCTTCAAATTTTTTAAATAAGTTGCATTATTAAATATCAATTGCGAATTGTGCGAGGCAATAACAATTTCAAGTTCCCCGCTCTCATCTATAAAAGTGTCATTTGTGTAGTCTCCCATTGGAAAAATGCGAGTGGTATCTTCGGTAAACAAATCTTTAAATTCGCCATCTTCGACCAATTTATCGAGAGCCGAAGTAACAATAGAGAGTGCAGTGGTGTAAAACTCCTGCACTTTTTTTTTGTCTTTTTTTTCCGCAAATTTTTCAATTATACTTCTTTCCATTATCTAATTTACTTTTTGAAATCGATATCTATTTTTGCTATTTACTGTTTATTTACCTTTATTATTGGCAAGCCTTCCCTTTTGAGCCATTTATCAAAATTTTTATTATTTTTTTATTGGCTTAATTACTTCAAGCCCGCTCATATATTTTCTCAAAACTTCAGGAATTGTCACGCTTCCGTCTGCATTTTGAAATTGCTCCACAATAGCAGGCAAAAGTCTTGAAGTCGCCAGCCCACTTGCATTGAGAGTGTGAACAAAATCGGTCTTTTTAGTCTTTGAATCTCTATAGCGAGTGTTGTTTCTTCTCGCTTGATAATCGCCCGCATTTGAAGCCGATGAGACTTCCTTATATATCCCCATACTTGGAATCCACACTTCAATATCATATGTCCTTTTCATAGAAGCAGAGCAATCTCCCGCTGACAATTTTGACACTTGATAATGCAAACCAAGTTTTGAGACCAAGCGTTCCGCTTTCTCAACCAATTCTTCAAAAGCTTTTGGACTGTTTTCTGGAGTTGTATATTGCACCATTTCGATTTTATTAAATTGGTGTCCACGTATCATGCCACGTTCCTCTTGTCTATAACTTCCCGCTTCCCTACGATAGCAAGGTGTATATGCAAAAAATTTCATAGGCAAATTTTCTTCAGGAATAATTTCGTTTTTATACATATTTACAAGAACAGTCTCTGCTGTTGGCAACAAAAATTTTGACTTTTCGTCTTTTTTGTCAATCCAATAAACTTCGTCAACAAATTTTGGGAATTGCCCCGACCCAATGCCACATTCATAACCCAACATGTGTGGTGGTAAAATAAATTCGTAACCATCTTTTAAATGCTCTTCCACAAAAAAATTAAGCAAAGCCCACTCAAGTTGAGCCCCAACCCCACGATATATCCACGCACCGTTTCCAGCAAGTTTAACGCCCCTATCGTAGTCAATCAAGCCAAGGTCAACGCACAAATCAACGTGATTTTTAATCTTAAAGTCAAACTCTGGCTTTTTATTCCCTTGCCTTAAAACCTTGTTATTCTCTTTTCCACCACCCAACAAATCTTCGTCGGGGACATTTGGCAAAACTATCAAAAAGTCATAAATTTTCTTTTCAACATCAGCCAACTTTGTGTCCAAATCTTCAATTTGTGTGCCAAGAAGTTTCATCTCTTCAAAAATGGTAAAGGTATCCTTTCCTTCCTTTTTAAGTTGTGGAATTTTCGCACTAACTTTGTTTTTTTGGGCTTTAAGATTTTCAACTTCGCCTATAATTTTTCTTCTTTCTTCGTCCCACGTAATGACCGACGAAAAATCGACCTGACAGCCTTTTTTAAGCAACAATTCTTCCAATTTTTTTGGGTCACTTTTGATTAGTTCTATAGAAATCATTTTTTTCTCCTTAAGTTCAACTAATTATACAATAGTCACCTAAAACTAGTCAACTTTTGTTTGCAAATTTTGTTGCCAATTGATAAAATATTTGTGAAATGGAAAATAAAAGCACTAAAAACGACTATTTTAAAGAAAGAAATGCAAAAAATCAAAGACAAATTACAAACAATTTGTCCTATCTTCCATATTTTTGCTACGAATTTATTGCTGGAATTGAGAGCCGAACCACCCCACTTACGCGTCTCAACTATACACAAGACTTAAAGATTTTCTTCAAATTTTTGACTACCGAAAGCAAAAATTTTGTTGGAATAAATGTAAAAGACTTCACTCTAGAAGATTTGGCAAAACTAGACGTTGACGATTTGGAGTTGTATTTAAATTATTTGTCAAGTTATGACATTGGTGATAAAAATTTGCAAAACAGTGCTTGTAGTAAAGCAAGAAAGTTGTGTGCTATACGCAGTATGTTAAAATATTTTTATAGAAAAAACAAACTGCCAGAAAATGTTTCAACAAAAATTGACACTCCAAAAATAAGAGAAAAAGAAATTATAAGACTTGAAGTTGACGAAATTGTCAAATTTCTCAACAATGTGGAGACGCCAGATGGTTTTTCTAAAAGGCAAAACTCCTATAACAAGTTAACAAAAAAACGCGACGTCGCAATTTTGACACTACTTCTCGGAACTGGCATACGTGTTAGCGAATGTGTCGGCATCAACCTTGAAGATATAGATTTTGACACAAATGGCTTTAAAATTACTCGAAAAGGCGGTCGTCAGGTTATTTTGTATTTCTCAAACGAAGTGGCAGAGGCCTTAAAAGACTATTTACAAGAAAGATTATCCAACGAAAACGTAAGTCCTAACGAAAATGCCCTATTTTTGTCGTTACAAAATAAAAGAATTGGGGTTCGGGCTATTGAACAACTTGTAAAAAAATATGCAAGTAGCAGTGTGCCTTTAAAGCGTATCACTCCCCACAAACTTAGAAGCACCTATGGTACAAATCTATATCGTGCTACGGGAGATATATATATCGTAGCCGATGTTTTGGGACATCGAGACGTCAACACGACAAAAAAGCACTACGCCGCCATCAGCGAAGATGCACGAAAAAATGTTGCAAACATAGTAAAACTAAGAGATAAAGAAAACGATAATTAATTTTTTTAATTATACAAATAAAAAAAATAGTTTTCGCTAATAATT
>CAVHMC010000014.1:0-16036 GCA_963636895.1 Oscillospiraceae bacterium
GTTAAAGGTTGTTTAAAAAATAAATTTTTTAAAGATTATAAATTATTGAATAATATTAAAAAAACGTTAAAAGAACTATAATTTTTTTAAAAATTAATAGATTTTTTAATCATAAAGGTCAATTTACCTAAATTTTTATATAAAATAGCAAAATTTAAATAATCTCTCCTTTAAAACACTCATTGCATATTGTTGATAAAAGTGATAAAAGTGGTCAAATCTTTAAACTTTCTATAAACGGCGGCGAAACGGACGTAAGAAATTTCATCAATTTTTTTAAGCCTATCCATAACCATTTCTCCAATTTTTGCACTTTCAACTTCTTGAACAAGCGAGTTGCTTATTTGTTTTTCGATGTCGTTTACAATCTCGTCAATTTGGCTCATGGATACGGGTCTCTTTTCGCATGATTTTATAATTCCACGTTTAATTTTTTGCACGTCAAAGGCCTGCCTTGAGCCGTCACTTTTTATCACGAGAATGGGCGAACTTTCAATCATTTCGTAAGTTGTAAACCTTTTGCCACACTTGAGACACTCACGCCTTCTTCTTATTGCCATATTGTCGTCGGACGACCTAGAATCTATAACTTTGCTATCTTCGTAGCCACAAAAAATACACTTCATTTTGTTGTTTCCTTCTTAAATATTCTATCAAAAAAATTAATTTTACACAACAAAAATCAAACATATTATTTTTATCAATAATTTGGGCGAATATATGTATTTTGATTATCAAAATTTTGATTATTTTGCGATAGATTTGATAAATCTTGCAAGGTTTTAGTGGAATTGTTATTAAAATTTTGATTACTATCTGTTGGATAATCATTTTCAATTGACCGATTAAGATTTTGGTCACGAACGTACTCTTTGCTACTTTCTCTTGCGTCAAAAACGCGGACGGGCTTATTCCCTTTTGATTTTTTGGTTGGGGTTTCGACGACTTCGACCAAGATAACGTCTTCTCCGATTTTACAAATGTTGCAAAATGGAATAAAAATCTCTTGTGACGACCTAAAAAAATTAAAAAAAGACTTTCCACCCGGCACCATAAGCCCTAAAAGGCAATTGCGACGCAGGTCAAAAACAATATCGCAAACATTGCCGAGCAGTCTTCCCGTCATAACGTTTATAACTTCTTTATTCCTAAGTTCGGTAAACGACGTCTCCATATTACACCTTTTCTATAATTTTATGCATAAAATTGACAAAATACGACAAATTTTGAAAAAAAATTGACGAATATTTGCATATTTTTTTTAATCAAGGAAACCCTATGTGTATAGAAAAACTTATTAGTTTTTAGGAGATTAATATGTCAAATAGGGTTGATATTTGCGGAATTAACACGTGTGATTTGCCAAAATTGAAGGCAAGTGAAGTTGCCGACTTGATGAAAAGGCTAAAAAAGGGTGACGAAAATGCAAGACAACTATTCCTGTTTTCCAATATGAGACTTGTTTTGAGTGTGGTAAAAAGATTTAACGCAAATAAAAACAATATCGACGACATTTTTCAAGTGGGCTTTGTAGGTCTTATCAAGGCAATGGACAATTTTGACGAAAATTTTAACGTAAAATTTTCTACGTATGCGGTGCCAATGATTATTGGAGAAATTAGACGGTACCTAAGAGACAACTCCTGCGTAAAAGTAAGTAGAAGCATGCGTGATATTGCGTATAGAGCCCTTCAAGCTCGGGACAAACTGTCCAAAAATATGCCCAATGACCCAAGTTTAGATGAAATTGCAAAAGAAATTGGACTAGAATTGAAAGATGTTTTGGTTGCACTTGATGCTATCTCCGAACCTATTTCCCTATATGACCCCGTTTATAATGATTCTAGCGAAACTGTGATGGTGATGGACCAAGTGAAAGACACTAAAAATACAAGCGAAGAGTATATTGAGCATGTCGTTTTAAGAGAAGCACTCAACAATTTGGCACCACGCGAAAAAGAGATATTGTGGCTTAGGTACTTTATCGGCAAAACACAAGTTGAGATAAGCAACCAAGTTGGCATATCCCAAGCGCAAGTAAGTAGGCTCGAAAAAAATGCAATTAAGGAAATAAGAAAGACTTTTAATTAAAAAATATTAAATAAGTATATTAAAATATTTTTTGTGCAAACAATTGCAACTGCAACAACGAGTTTTTTTACCTTAAAAACGCACAAATTTTTTGATTTTTTATGAAATTTAGCCGATATTTTGCTTGTTTAGGTCTTTTTTTAGTCGATTTAAAATTTTCTTCTCAATTCTACTTATATAACTTTGAGAAATTCCAAGCATATCGGCAACTTCTTTTTGGGTGCTTTCTTCATTTCCCGTCAAACCAAATCGCAACTCCATAATGCGTTGCTCTCTAGAATTTAATTTGCGAATAGCACTCCACAAAAGCTTGTTTTCGTTTGTTTTTTCTAGTTCGTTACTTGCAGTTTCTGTGTCGCTTTCTAAAATGTCGGACAGCAAAAGTTCGTTGCCGTCTTTATCAAAATTTAACGGTTCATCTAGGCTAATTTCGTGATTTTGTTTGTTTTTTTTGCGAATATACATCAAAATTTCGTTTTCAATACAACGAGAAGCGTAAGTCGCAAGCTTAATATTTTTGTTTGCATCAAAAGATTGCACCGCTTTTATAAGCCCAATTGCACCCACAGACACAAGGTCATCAAGTTCCGACCCAGTGTTGTCAAATTTTTTTGCTATATAGACAACAAGCCTAAGATTGTGCTCGATAAGTTCGTTTCTTGCACTCTCATCGCCTTGTTTTAGTCTTTGCATCAACATGTCTTCCTCTTCTTGTGTTAACGCTTGCGGAAGCGCCTCTTTCCCACTAATGTACGCTACAAGTTTTTGATTGATAGATAAAAAGTCAAAGTTAAAAAATTTTTTTATCAATAGTTGAATTTGTTTAATTAGTTTCATATAATCTCCTTTTTAGCTATAAAAAGCTCAAATATTGTGCCAGCCCTTTGCATAGTAATAAATTGTTTTATTTTTTTCAAAAAATTTTTAATACAATTTTACTGTGTAAAGAACTTCAAATTTTGCTTATAATATTATTCTTACGACAACTACTTAAATATTTAAAATTTGTAAAAAATATTAATTTTTTATTTTTAGTAAAAAATATTGTTTAATTTTGTGAAAAAACAAAATTTAAATTGCAAGCGGACTAAGTAGGCCTTGATATTCCTTGTTATTTAGATTATGCCCAACGCCTATCATTACGTCGATAGTTTTTCCTGTCGATAGATTTACTTTATCAATTTTGCACACAAACATTAATGCTTTTCCACCAACAGTTTTATATTCTATGTATCTACCGTCAACTTTTTTATCCAATTTATGTTGCAAAAAGTCCACGATAGTAACCTTGTTGCGATAAAGTTTTTCCAAAATTGCATAATCTACAATCAAAATTGACAAGCCCGTTTTGTTGTCGACCAACAAATTGCCACTGTCAAGATACGCCTTTATTTTACATTGATTATCTCCTTCCAATAAATCAACATTGTAGTAAAACTTGTTGATTTTTTGCTTTAAATAAAACTGTCGAAAGATATTTTTCAAAATAATATATATGCCAAAAATGATAGAGACGATTGATATTGCACTCAAATTGCTACACAATAGATTTTGAATAGCAACAATGCCCCCGGCCATAACAAAAGTCATGGACAAAAACACAAAGAAAAACAGCAAATATTTTTTTAAATTGTTCCCTTTTACCATAAAAATTGTTATCATAATAGCACATAAAATTTTGATTGGAAGAAGAAAGGCTGTTTCTAACTGAAATAGTGAAAGAATAATAGCAAAAATTGAACCAAATAAAGCGACACCAAGCAATTTCCACTTGTTGCTTTTTTCATTTATAGCAAAATTGCTTATGGATAAAAGCATGTAATTGATTATTAAATTTTGCAAAAGTGCATCTTCTATGTAAACTTGCATACACAAATTTTACAATGAATAATTAGAAGAAAAATAAAACAAAAAGAAAAATTTGCACTTTTTTTGTAAAAAGTTTTGTTTACTTTATTTTTTTTAAATTAATATAGTTCTTTAATTTTTATAAATTAATGTATTTTTTCCTTTTTCTTGCTTGATATAAGTCGTTCCATGTGATTTTTGAATAAATTTTAAACTATTTTTAATTTAATGCCTATCGTCACCTTGCATTTATAATTTTTTGGCAAGGAATTTAGGGCTTTTTATCTTGTTTTTTCTAGTAGGCTCAATTAAAAAAGTTACACAAAATTTTGTGCAACTTTTTTTTAAATTATTTTTTAATATTTTTAATTGAAAGGCAAAACTTATCTATGACGTCTTAGTTTATCAAGGAAGGCAGGAATTGTGGATGTGTGTTCGTCGACATTGATGCGAGAAGTTGGAGATGTAGGCGTTGGTTCATGTTCTTTTGCCTTTTCTTCTACTTGAAACGCCTCAAAATTCATTTTAGGGAGTGTCATTTCTTCCACATGTTGTGGTTGTTGCCTTTGATTAAAGCCTGTTGCGATGACGGTGATTTCCACTTGTTCGTTGAGAGACTCGTCTACCCCAGCACCAAAAATAATGTTGCAATTGGAGTCTACAACTTCTCGCACAAGTTCGGCAGCTTCATTCACTTCGTCGAGTGGCAAATCAATTCCGCCCTTTACATTAAGCAAAATTCCTGTCGCTCCTTCGATATTCGTCTCAAGGAGTGGGCTTTGCACCGCTTGTCGCACAGCATCAATAGTCTTATTCTCGCCCTTTCCACGACCGATACCCATATGAGCAAGCCCTTTATCTTTCATAATGGTTTTGACATCGGCAAAGTCGAGATTGATAAGGCTTGGCGTAACGATAAGGTCAGAAATACCTTGAATACCTTGACGCAACACGTCGTCTGCACAACGGAAGGCTTCGACAATAGGAGTCCCTTTTGGAACAATTTTCAACAATTTATCATTTGGAATGATAACAAGAGTGTCGACAAATTTTTTTAAATTTGCAATACCCATCTCGGCATTGTCCATTCTTTTTTTACCTTCAAAATTAAAAGGTTTTGTAACAACTGCAATGGTCAAAATGTCAAGTTCTTTTGCAATTTGAGCTACTACAGGGGCAGCACCCGTACCCGTTCCACCACCCATACCAGCAGTGATAAAAACAAGGTCACAACCTTTTAACATCTCTGTAATGACCGCTTTACTTTCTTCGGCAGCCTTTTGACCTATCTCAGGGTTGGCACCAGCACCAAGTCCACGAGTCAACTTTTCGCCAATTTGTATACGATGAGTGGCTTTGCTCATAAGAAGAGCTTGCTTGTCAGTATTGATTGCAACAAATTCCGCACTGGTGACATTGGCCGACACCATACGATTTACGGCATTATTGCCACCCCCGCCAACACCTACAACTTTTATATTCGCCACGTGGCTGATACTGTTTGCACTATACATAATTCCCTCCATATACTTATCACATCTGTACTTCTATTTTAACTTAAAAAGCCATCAATAATCAAATTTTTTTAACAACATTTTTAAAATTTCTTTTAAAAAAATGAATTTATCCTTAAAATATAATATATTATTCTCTCTTTGTACCAATTATCTTTGTAACAAGTTTCAATTATCTTTGTACCAAGATGCTTTTTATTGTAAATTTAAAGCATAACTTAGCACTGCCATTGAAGAAGAAAAATTGGTCTTAAAAGTTAAACACCCCGGCAAAGACAAAATCTCGACATTTCTATTGAGATATTTGGATAAAATATCCTTGCCACCTTTTATAAAAGAAATCCCGCCACCCGTCAAATGAAGTGGGATAAAACCCGGAAAATTGAATTGCCAAGACGAAAAACTTTGTTTTATTGCCTTGCTTATAACTTCTATTCTACTTTCTACAATGGCATTGGCAACCCGCATTGAAATAGGCACAATCTTGTGGTCTATCAAGATGTCGTAGGTGTCGTTTTCGTCAGGTTCGATAGATAAAACAACCTTTCTAAGCAAAGTTTCTGCCGAGGAAAATGGAATCTTGAGACACGTGCAAAGGTCCCCTACAATATGTCCGCCACCCATGGAAAAACTTGTAAGATTGAGCAAGCCATTGCCACGCACAAGAGCAACGGTGGTGGTAATATAACCACAATCTACCATAAGGGCGTACCTTTCCCTTTCATCTTCGTCAAATAAATACAAGGCTTGAGCATAGGCACTTGATACAAATTCAAATTTTTCTATTCCTGCACACAACAAAGTCTTTGAAACAGCACTTAAAAAGTTGTTTTCCGCCAGCACAAAGGATAAATATGCCGTAATTTTATTATCGACTTGTCCAATGGCGTTGTTTACTTTATTGTTGCCACCAAGCACAAAATAAATGCTATCTTTGCTTATTATTGTATGCGACTTGATATTAATCTCCGCCAACTCATACAAACTCTCTATGTCTTTCTTGGTAAATTTGCGTTGCTTTTCGTAGGTTTTTGTCACATTGGTACAAGTACAAAATGTAAATTCTGTAGGGACACCGACCACAAGTTCTTTTATCTCTTTTCCCAAAATTTTTGAAGCACCTAAGACGCAAGCGGACACTGCTTTTTCAAGATTTTTAGGCTCAATAAATTCGCCATCTATAAAGCCCGCATAATTCTCTTGATAGACGCATCTTATGTTTATACTATTATTGACATCTCTACTGCCAACCAAAATTGTTAGACTTTTACTCCCAAAATCTAATATGGCAACTTCATTTTTTGTCATATTCCCCTCAAAAATTATTTACTATATAGATAGTATATTTTTTCGTGATTTTTGTGTCAAATAAAATATGAGAAGTTGCAAAATGAAGCAATGAGTTATGTAGATTTTTCTTTTAAAAATAAAAATTCCCTTTAACTTTTTAATTTTACTGTATCTTCTTGGCTTTTCAAACAAACCAATAAAATTTAAAGTTTTGTGTTATAAACCTTATTAAATCAAAAAAGATTCTATGGTCGGGATACCAAAACCTTCTTCGTTTTTATTCCTTGTTAAACTTCTGCAACTGCGAAGTAGTCGAACTTTCAGTTGGTCGGGGGTAATGTGGGGATATTTTGAAATAATTAAACAACAAAGCCCTGCAATCATTGGCGTTGCAACACTTGTTCCACTCATTTTGATATAAAAATTGCCCGACTTTTCGTCAAAACCCGCCCCCGTAATGTCAACTGCGGGTGCAACAAGGTCTGGCTTAAAAAACATTCCCGCTGGTCCACGAGAAGAAAACGATGCAATTTTGAAATTTTTGAAAGAATAGTCGTCGTTTTGGTCTCTACCATCATCAAAGCCACCAACGGTGATTATTTTGCTAGAAAACCCCGGAGCCTTTATCGTATAATTTTCAGGACCGCTATTACCCGCCGCCGCGACGACAACAAGACCCAAATTCCACAAACTTTCTGCCCCCACAACCAAAGGGTCGTTTCTACCCAAAGGATTTGCACCAAAAGACATGCACACTACGCGAATGTTGTATTTTTTATGGTTATCACTTATCCATTGCATCGCTTCCAAAATTTTATATGCTCCCGTTTCGCCCGAATTGTCGAGTGCTTTTATGGATATTATTTTTGATTTAGGAGAAATACCCGAGTATTTTTTTGCCCCCGCTAAACCATTGCCACAAAGAATACTTGCCACGTATGTCCCATGCCCGTTGTCGTCGTAAGGAAAATCTTTGTGAGACACCAAGTCGACAAATTTTATTATTCTATTTTGCGGAATACAAAAGTCTATGTGTGGGCTAATACCCGTATCTATAACGGCAACAGTGATGTCACTTCCTATATTTTTATTTGTTATTTTATCGACGTTCATAATTTCTTTTGCGACATTTACCTGGGTTGTAACCTTTGTTTGTTTTGCAATAAAGCCAACGAGTGACGTCTTGGCAAATTTGACTATTTGCTTTTGATTTAGACTTACGCCAATGGCGCTAATGAACGGATACTCATAAAAAGGCTTGCCAAGTTTTGATATTTCTTCCTTTAATTTTCGAAAATTATTGCCATAAACAACACAATCATTGTCGTTTGAAACGCAAGACAACTTGACAATTTTGAGAAGTTCTGGGCAAATTTTGTTGTATAAATTAATCATCTATCTTCCTTATCAAATTATTTAAATATTCTTTTTGATTTTCATTTAAAAAGGGAGCCAGCGATGAGACAGTATCTTGCAACTTGTTGTGCGTCAATTCCCCATTTTGTATTTTGCTTTTTGCTGTTGATAAAAACTCTTTCATCAAATCGTCTTGAGAATAATTTTTATACTTGTTGTACAAGTCATTTACCTGAGATTTTGTTTTATCATCTACCTTGCGAGATATGTCGTCTGCTCTGTCTTTTAAATTCTCAAAATTTTTGTTATGCTCTATCTTTTCACTTGAAAAATCAGACAAATTGCGTTTCATAATTTCCCCTTTAAAGTTGTAAATATACTATGTGCGAGACGCTTTTTATGTTAATTTAAAGCACAAAAATCTTAAAAAAATATTATATTTAAATTGAATGGAAATGGATATGAATAATTCTAAAAACAATCAAAATCAAAATAAGATGAGGTTTGTACATAAAAATTTTGACTATCAAAACAACATGTACCCGCAAGTTATGCTTGACGAAAAAGTTTCTACATGGCAAAAAAACAACCAAGACGACTTTAATAATTGTACAAATTGTAGCAATGTGTACAAATATACCGATAATGACAATTTTTCACAAAATTGCAACTATCCAGCACAAAAGTTTGACAATATGAGTAAAGAAAACAATAATGTGTCGCAAAATTGCAGTGATACGGCATACACTCAAGAGTTTTCAACAGATGGACATAGCACTTTGTCTCAAAGGGATAACTCGCATGGACATGACGGTATTTTGGCACAAAACAATATTGTAAATAGTCAAAATTTAAAGGAAAATGAAAACTCTACACAAAATGATTTGAGTGAGCTATTAAACACTTTTCAAAACACAAATAACCCGTTGCAAAATATCCTAAAAACGTTGATGTCTAACAATATGTCAAATGCAAATTTGATGGACACTATCGCGAAATTACCCCAAATATCTGGGCAAAATGGTGCCAATTTGATAAATGTGTTGTCAAACCTATCAAATAAAAAAAGTCTTCAAAATGAAGACAAAATAGAAAAATATAAAGTGATTATGGAACTAGATTAAAAACCTATTATTGTTGATTAACAAGTGATTTTTCATAATTTGTGATAATATCGTTGATAATTAATAAATTTTTAAAGACAACGGCATGCTCAAAACTTTTAAGATTTAACCCCAACAATTTGTTGATTTTTTCTAGTCTATAATTGAGGGTGTTGCGGTGCAAGTAAGTTTTTTCGCTAGCGGTAGTGATATTTAAATCACACTCAAAAAAAGCGGAAATCGTATCCAAAAGCTCTTTATCTTGCAAAATCAATTGGACATTTGCATTGTTTATAACTTTTTTGTATCGAATATAATTTTTCTCGGAGAAACAATTTATAAGATTTTCCGTAGAAAACATTGTCAAAACTTTATTGTTTATAGTTGCACTTTCGTCAAACAACAACTTACATGTCATCAACTTATTTCTTCCCATTTTATCTCCTTAGTTCCTTCTATCCGTTTTTTTTAGTCTCTTAAAAAATATCAAAACATGTCATGAATTTTCTAAATTTTATAACAATTTTTCCCTTAATTTTCTTCTATTTTTTCTACAACACCATATTTTAGATAAGCAATTTTTGTTGCTAAACTTTTTGCAAGTTCCTGAGAAGACGTCGCCAAAACCACAAGCGTAGACTTGTTGATAAAATATTTTTTAAAGAGTCGCACAAGTTCCTTCACTTCTTCTTCGTTTAATTCTTCAAATATATTGTCAATAAGGCATATTTCAAGCTTTCTAAGAGACAATCTAGCAATGGACACAAGATACTTCTCAAAATTGGTCAATTTGTAAATTGGCACGTCTTTTATGCTCTCTAATTTAAAGTCTATAATGGCTTCGTTGATTTTTTCTTCTATAGTAGACTTGTCTATTCCACGCACTTCTAGAACATATTTTAGGTTGTCATAGACGGTCTTTTTGTCAAAAAAAATGGTTTTGTAAGGCAAAAGTCCAAGCGAAACATCGGTTGAAAAATCGACCTTTTCAAGCGGAATGTCTTTTATAAACACTTCCCCTTTATCAAACTTTTCTAGTCCAGACAAAATTCGCAAAATACATGTCTTGCCACTATCCTTTGGCCCACAAAGTGCCAAGACGTCCCCCTTGTCCGCCGACAAAGAAACATTGGTTAAGGCATAAAACTCTTTTGTATACTTCAAATAAACATTTACAAACGAAATCATATCGTCTTCATTATACATAGTCCTTCAAAAAAAATAAAGCAAAACAGCCACAAAAATTAAAATTATTTTTTTAAAACAAAACTTCTTTCAAAAAAATATATAAAAATAAATGACATGTTGATAAAACTTGTGATATAATTTTTTTCGTGAGTTATAAAAGTTTAAGATTTTAGATTTTTAATTATGCAAAAGATTTGAATTTTTGACAATTTAATTTGACGATTTTAAATATTTTTTATTTTAAAAAAATAATAATCAATATTTTTTAAGTTAAAAAATCAACCCCTTTGCAAATTAAACTTTTTGATTTTTTGGGGCTTTTAAAAACTCAAAACACAACACATAAAAGGAAAATAAAATGGATTTATTTGATAAATGTAAAGAATTTACCATAGTCGACCAACTTATAGAAAAAGGTATTTACCCTTATTTTCATGCACTTGAAACAAGGCAAGACACCGAGGTCGTTATGGAGGGCCGAAACGAAATTATGCTTGGCTCAAACAACTATCTTGGGCTTACCAGCAACAAGGAAATAATTGAAGCGGGCAAAAAAGCTCTCGACGAGTTCGGGTCGGGTTGTTCGGGGTCTAGATTTTTAAACGGAAACACAAAACTTCACCTTGCCCTAGAACAAGAACTTGCCGAGTTTTTGCACAAAGAAGGGTGTGTGACGTTTAGTACAGGCTTTCAAACAAATCTTGGAATTATCAGTGCTATTGTAGGCAGAAATGATTACATTATTGGAGACAAAGAGAACCATGCAAGTATTTATGATGGTTGCAAATTGAGTTATGCAAAAAAACTTTTGAGATATAACCATAGCGATATGGAAGACCTTGAAAGACAACTTAAATCTATCCCTTTGGAAAGTGGGAAATTGATTGTTACCGATGGTATTTTTAGCATGGGGGGCGACATTTGCAAACTTCCTGATATTGTTAGACTTGCAAAAAAATACAACGCAAGAGTTATGGTTGACGACGCGCATGCTTTGGGTGTTATAGGCGTAGGCGGTCGTGGTACGGCTTCTCATTTTGGGCTTGAAAAAGACGTGGATATTATTATGGGAACCTTCTCAAAAAGTCTTGCCTCTATTGGCGGATATATGGTTGCTAGTAAAGAAGTTTGCAATTTTGTCAAACACACTTCCCGCCCTTATGTTTTTTGTGCTTCTATCACTCCTTGCAGTGTACAATGTGCAAGAAAAGCCCTTGAAATCATAAAAAGAGAGCCAGAAAGGACTAAAAGACTAAAAGATATTGCGGACCTAGCTAGAAAACTCTTGAGAGAAAAGGGTGTTGATATTAGAGATAGCGAAGCACCTATCATACCTATCAATACATACGACGACGAAACAACTTTTGTCGCTTGTAAAAAATTGTTTGAAAAAGGCGTTTACGTCAACCCCGTTGTCTCCCCCGCTGTACCAGTTGGGCAAAGCATAATTAGGACTAGTTATATGGCGACTTTGACCGATGAACAAATTGAACGTGCAACGTCAATCATTGCCGAAGTTATGGGCGAGTTGGGTCTCTTGAAAAAATAATATTATAATAAAACAATTTAAAATATAAATATAACAAGGCAGGAACTTTGTCTACCTTGTTTTTTTATTTATTACAAGTTTTTTTAAACTTAATAGTATAAAAATAATTTATTCGTATTACAAAGCAAAACCACCCCACGCACGCTGTGTGATACAAAAACCGAAGGTTTTTTAGAAAAATTTTCAATTTTTCTTGCAATTTTAGTCCTACTAAAATTGCGTATCACACAGCGTGTGGGGGTGGTTTAATTAATCATTAACCAACTATTTCCATATAGTTATAATAATTACATAGATAAAATAATTTATTTAGTGTTATAATTTTTTCAACCTAAATGTATTAATATATTGCTTCAATCAAGCCCAAGTTGCCGTCATTTCTTTTGTACAAAACGCAGACATTGTTTGTTTCACGATTTAAGAAAATATAAAAGTTGTTGTCAATTGTTTCTAAGAAAACTTTTGCATCTTCAACTGAGATTGGTTCAAGTTCAAAAGTCTTTTTCCTTACCACTTCTGTTGGCTTAAAGACAGGTGCTTCTTCAAAGAACAAGTAATCTTTGTTGAGAGAGTCTTTTTTAAGTCTTGTATAAAATTTGTCGCCATATTTGACGATTTGTCTTTCGACTTTAGGAAGAGCAAGGTCGATATTTTCGTACATATTTTCCCCACTCACTTCTGCTCTATAAAAAAGCCCCCTACTCCTTACAGTGAGTTCAAGTTTGCAAAGTTGACCTTCCATTTTGCAGTTGACTTTTGCCACAGCATCGTCATTGAAATACTTGTCAAGTTTGCCAACTTTTTTTTCTATAATATCCCTTAATTTATCCGAAATTGTATAATTTTTCGAATTGATTTCTATTTTCATATTATTCTCCTTTTTTGGCTTATCCGCCACCTATATTGTAACAAATTTTTTTATTCTCGCCAAACATTTTAGACCTTATTTTCCATTTGAAAAGGTCAATTTGTCATTTTGAACAGACACAACTAAATTGTTGTCTTTTAATTCTCCAGACAAAAGCGCGTCGGTCAATTGGTCTTCTATATCCGTTTGAATTAGTCGCTTTAAGGGTCTTGCACCGTATTCGGCAGATGTCCCCTTCTCCACAAGATATTTTAAGGCACTTTCGGTAAATTTAAGCGATATGCCTCTATCTTTCAATTTCTTACTCAAATTATTTAGCATAATCTTAGCAATTTTTGTCAAATCTTCTTGTAACAAGCTATGGAACACTGTTATGACATCAATTCTATTTAAAAATTCAGGTTTAAATTTCTTTCTAACCGCACTTAAAATAACGTCTTTCATTTGCTCATAATCTGGATTGTCGGACGTAAAGTTGATATTGTTAAAGCCAAGTTGCGAAGTGTGGCTAGATAGGTCACTTACACCACAGTTGCTTGTCATGATGATAATGGTGTTTTTAAAGTTGACTGTCCTACCATGGCTATCGGTAAGTCTTCCGTCGTCCAAAACTTGTAACAAAATATTAAAGACATCTGGGTGAGCCTTTTCAATTTCATCAAAAAGTACCACAGAGTATGGTTTTCTTCTCACAAGTTCAGTCAACTGTCCGCCATCGTCATGTCCTACATATCCCGGAGGTGCACCAATAAGTTTTGAGACGGAATAACTCTCCATGTATTCGCTCATATCAATACGAATAATATTGTTTTCGTCATCAAACATTGCTTCGGCAAGTGCTTTGCATAGTTCGGTTTTGCCTACACCCGTTTGTCCCAAAAACAAGAAGGAACCGATAGGTCTTTTGCTATCTTGAAGCCCCACACGAGACCTACGAATAGCCTTGCACACAGCACTCACTGCCTCATCTTGACCTACAACACGTTTGTGTATGGTGTCTTCTAGGTGGAGCAACTTGTCTTTTTCGCTTTCGGTTATCTTTGCCACAGGTATACCCGTCCAACGAGAGACAACGTCCGCAATGTCTTTTTCAGTTATGCGTGGCTCTACTTTTGGCTTGCTTAGATTGTACTTGTCTTGTTCTTTTTTAAGTTCGGCATACATTGTTTGAAGGTCGTTGGCAAGTTTGGTCGACTTTTCGTAGTTGTGTTGAACAAGTGCTTCTTGATAGTTTCTATGCACTTCTTTAAAATTGTCTTCCATCTCTTGCAAATGTTTTGGTTGCATTGTGCCACTCACTCGCACACGGCTACTTGCTTCGTCGATAAGGTCTATTGCCTTGTCAGGAAGTGCCCTATCCATAATGTATCTATCCGAAAGTTTGGCGGCGGACACAATGGCTTCGTCGGTGATTTGAATTTTGTGGAAAGCTTCGTAACTATCTTTTAGCCCACGTAAAATAAGTATAGTCTCGTCAACAGTTGGTGGGTTGACCATAATTGGTTGAAAACGTCTCTCGAGAGCCTTATCTTTTTCGATAAACTTTCTATATTCATCAGTGGTTGTAGCACCTATTGTCTGCAACTCACCCCTTGCTAGGTATGGCTTTAGCATATCGGCAGGGTTGACATCGCCCTTTTCGCTCCCCGCCATTGCAAGAGTGTGTATTTCGTCAATAAAAACGATAATGTTGCCGTCTTTAATAATTGTCTCAATGGCGTCCTTTAGTCTTTGTTCGAGTTCGCCTCTAAACTTTGTTCCAGCCATAAGTGAGCCAATATCAAGAGCAAAAATTGACTTGTTTTGAAGTTCTTGTGGAACACGATTTTTCACAATTGCTTGGGCAAGCCCTTCGACGACGGCAGTTTTACCGACGCCAGCTTCTCCTATCAAAATAGGGTTGTTTTTGGTCTTTCGGCACAAAATTTCGATAATTCTTTCAATTTCGTTATCTCTACCAATAATTGGGTCCATTTTGCCTTGGCGAGCCTTTAAGGTCACATCGTAGCCAAAGTCGAGCAAACTCTCGGGCAATGCACTTTTTTCGCCCGTTTGTTGCTCATCGACAGCTTTGTAAGTGTCCCCACCATCAATGTTGGCGTTTTTAAGTTCGTCGTAAATTCTTTCCCTAAGATTTAGGGTGTCAACATTGAAATAACTGCTAAGAAGTTTAAAAGCATAGCAATCTTCGTTGTACAAAATACCTATCAAAAAGTGTTCCGCACTAAGAAAGTTGTGCCCCAATTTATAGGCAATATTGGAAGCCGTCACCAAAATGTTTTTGCTCCTTGGAGTAAGTTCCATTTTATCGGCACTTAAATTTGGGTTATAGCCCGGTTGAGTGAGTTTATCCAGCAACCTTTCCTTTGTAACATTTTCATCACGGAGCATTTTGCAAGCAAGCGATGAGGGCACGCACAAAATTCCGTACAAAAGTTGCTCGGAGTCAATTTGATTGCCATTCATTTTTTTTGTAATTTCGCCAGCGTTGTTGAGCATACGTTGGGCACTATCCGAAAATTTTATAAAATTATTCATTATTTTTCTCCTTTAAATTATTTAAAATTATACTTTTCATTATATTAGACCTCAATGAGCCTTCAAGGTGTATAGGGTTTGCGAGTGCTTTTGGTGATATTGTGTAAGACACAAGTTTTGCTTGGTCAAGAGTCAAAAATTGCTTGTTTACCAAATCTTCCAAAATATATTTTGCATCATTATAGCCGATTTCTTTTGGCATATTTTCGACTATTTTGTAAAAATAGTTGTCGTCATAGTCTTTTATACGCACCACTTTGATATATCCACCACCGCCACGTTGGCTTTGCGTGATAAAACCTCTATTGATATTAAATCTCGTTGTCAAAACATAATTTATTTGACTTGGCGCACATTTAAAATAATCGGCAAGTTCGTTTCTTGACAAATTGACGTCATCGTCGTTGCCCATTGTGCCTAAAATAAAATTTTCTATTATATCGCTTATTGTAGCCATATCTTCCCCCTTTTTATAATCAATTTGAAAGTTTCAAGCAACTTTTTGATAATATTTCTATCATTTCAAAAATAATTTAACTAATCTTTTATCTTTTATAAATAAAGATAAATAACTTTTACTCTAACCCTTTTAAAAAACAACCAAGTATTTAATATAAGCATAATTTAAGAAAGGTTTTTAAATTTGAAAATCAAGAAAAGTTGCCGTTTGACTTTCTTTGACCTTTATATT
>CAVHMC010000015.1:0-16018 GCA_963636895.1 Oscillospiraceae bacterium
ATTATATAATTTGTATTAAAATTTTTTGTTAAAAACTTTTGAAAAAAGGGGGAGAAAAATGGGGTTTTGGACATACGAGACGACTGATAAAATAGACTATTTTTTTAATAAAAATCACCTTGTTGCTATCCTTTTTTCGCTTGTTATTGTCGTTTTTTTCTCGATGTATGCAAGTAGGCGGAGTTTAAAATTTCAACGTATTACGATTACGGTTTTCTTTATCCTAGCGGTTGTTTTACAAGCTTTAAGAATTTATTGGAAGTACAAATTTTTAGTAAACACAGGCGAGAGTGTAACATTTTTAAAAGTTGTAGAGCCAAGTTTTTTCTTACTTTCCTTTGTGATAAGTATCCCGATACTTTTAATAGCAATTTTAAAGAAAAAGACAGAAGAAAGCAAAATTTTTGGGTTAAGTTTTGTTTACAATATTGCAACGCTAAACGGCATAATTTCTCTTATTTATCCAAGTTTTTTAAATGAAAATTTTGAGATTTATCATTTTTGCAATTTGTCTAGCGTGCTTGTTAGGAGTTTTGTGATAACGATAGGAATGATTATTGCCCTGTCTCATTGGATACCGCTAGGAGAATATCTCAATTTGTACCGAGCGATATTTTCCTTGTTGTTTTTTGGAATAATTTGTGCTATATTAGGCTTTGTCCTAAAGGGCGACAATTTGTTCTATGTCAAGTATTGTCCAATATTTGAGTCTTTAGGTTTAAGTTTAGGCTTCCCGTTCAATTATCTTGTGCTTGGGGTGTTTATGTTTATGTTCCAATGTGTCATGTATTTGCCATGGCAAATTAAACGAAAAAGGGAAGAATAGAAAGGAGTTAAAATGAAATTAGGTGTTGTGGGACTTCCAAATGTAGGTAAAAGTACACTTTTTAATGCGATAACAAAGGCGGGTGCTGAGAGTGCAAACTATCCTTTTTGCACAATTGAGCCAAACGTGGGAATTGTTGACGTGCCAGACGAGAGATTGGACGTTTTGACTAAATTGTATAACGCAAAAAAAACCACTTCCGCACAAATAGAATTTGTGGATATTGCAGGGCTAGTAAAGGGTGCCAGCAAGGGTGAAGGTTTGGGAAACAAATTTTTGAGCCACATTAGAGAAGTGGACGCTATTGTGCACGTCGTGAGATGCTTTGATGACGAAAAGATTATTCACGTCGAAGGGTCAGTCAACCCTTTGAGAGATATTCAAACTATCAATCTTGAGCTTATTTTGGCAGATTTAGAGAGCATTGACAAATACATTGATAAGGAAAATAAACTTTTGAAAGCAGGTGCCACGACAAAAGAGCATATTGTTTTGTTAAATACAATTAAAAACACTCTTGAGAGTGAAAAACCTGTGCGTAGTTTGAGTCTAAACGACGAACAAAAGGACTATGTGGACAAGTTGTTTTTGCTTACAACAAAACCCGTAATTTACGTGGCGAATATTTCCGAAAATGATATTTTGAAAGACCCAAGCGAGATAGACTACGTCCAACAAGTGCTTGATTTTGCACAAAAGGAAAAGGCGGAAGTCTTGCCTTTGAGTTGCAAAATAGAAGAAGAGTTGTCCCAACTTGACGCTGACGAGAGAGAACTTTTTAAAACGGAACTTGGCATAAACAAGAGCGGTCTTGAAAAACTTATCGTCACAAGTTATCGCACTTTGGGCCTTATGAGTTATCTTACTGCTGGCGAAAAGGAAGTGCGTGCGTGGACAATAAAGATAGGCACTCGTGCTCCACAAGCAGCGGGAAAAATTCATAGCGATTTTGAGAAAGGCTTTATTAGGGCGGAAATTGTAAAGTATGACGACTTGGTCTCTCTTGGGAGTTTCAATAATGCAAAAGAAAAGGGCAAGGTTTTGTCCGTTGGCAAAGATTATGTTATGCAAGACGGGGACGTCGTCCTGTTCAAATTTAATGTCTAAAGTAAAATTGTTCAAATTTAATGCTTAACGCAAATCTATCAAAAATCATCGACGTCGCAAGGCTGAAGGGTTTGAGTTTACCTGTGAAAACCCTTTAGACAAAACTTTCATTAGGGTTAATTAAATTTAGCAATTCAATCTCTTGACTTTTTTAATTCTTTATTGTATCCTTTTTATGTGCAAATTTTTCAATAAGAGACTGCAACTACTTAAATGGCATCAAAAATTAATGTCCCTAAAAAGTTTGGCTTGTGTGTTTTTGATAGAGCCTGTCTCAATGATTGCAACATGTCAAATTTATTCGTTTATTGTTTTAACAGAAGCGTCTTTAATCTTGTTTGCATAACAATTGGGAAGTGTTTATTGAATTTTTGTGCATATTTTATTAATTTGGAGAGGTGTCCGAGTGGTCTAAAGTGCACGCTTGGAAAGCGTGTGTTGGGCAACCAACCGCAAGTTCGAATCTTGTCCTCTCCGCCAGTCGGAACCGCATTCTAATATGCGGTTCTTTTATTTTTGCAAAAAAGGTGTTGCAGGCGCAAGTTTATAAAAATGCTATTTTACTTATTTTTTTTGGTTTATCCAAAACATGAAAAGTCAAGGAAATATAGTAAATAAATTTAAAAAAATAAAGAAATTGTAAATGAATAAAAAAAGTTTTATCCTTATTTACAATAAGTGTAAAACTATGCAGGTTTATCCACAACAAAAAAACAAACTTTTAAATGTTTGACAGAGTTTTTGCAAAAGGTTATAATTTTATTACTATTTAAAATAGGTGAAAAATGGACGAAATAGAAAATTACTTGGATTTTTTTGAATTTTCACGAGAACTCGAAGGCGTTATTAAATGCAAAGATGAAAAAATATATAAAGAGATTTTTTCCGCTAGATTTCGAGTGCTTGTTTTTTTGCATAAAGTCGGGAGTGCAACTGCGACGGAACTTGTAAACCGTCTTATGATGCAAAAATCAAATGTCGCGTCCATGTGCAAGGAATTGAAAAGAAAGAATCTTATTCTTTGCAAAGATTTTGAGAGAGATAGGCGGGTGGTGTATTATAGTTTGTCCAAAGCGGGCGAAAGAAAGGTGCTGGATATTGTAGAAAACTACAAAAAGATACTTGAAGAAGCTTTTGGCAAGGAAAACGCGCATGTGATTAGCCAACATTTTGCACAAATTAATAAAATTATTAAAGAAAATTTATAACAAGCAATTTTGAAATAGTAAATGAATTAATATAGGGAAGAAAATAATAAAATTTAAATATAATTAAAATTTTGGAGGGAAAAATGCAAGAAGTTTTGGAAAAACAAAAAAAATATTTTGCTACAAAGGAGACCTACGATATAGGGTATAGAATTTTGCAACTAAAAAGGCTCAAGTTGCAGATAAAGGCGTATCATTCTCAAATTTTGACAGCCTTCAAACAAGACTTAAACAAAGACGAGTTTGACGTCACAACGACCGAGATAGGCCCTGTTATGCAAGAGATAAATTACATGATAAAGCATCTCAAAAGACTTGCAAAGCCACAAAAAAAGTGTGCTTCGTTTATGAACTTTGGTGCAAAGGGCTACATTATGCACGACCCATACGGCATAGTGCTTATCGCTTCGCCTTGGAATTATCCACTTCAACTTACACTTGCTCCCCTTGTTGGTGCAATTGCTGGCGGGAATACGGCTATAGTCAAACCTTCTCGTAACACACCAAACGTAACAAAAGTTATCGAAAAAATATTGAATGTTTTTGATAAGGAATATATCTATGTTGTGACAAAGGAAAGTGACATCGCGGAAATTTTTACGTCAAAATACGACTTCATATTCTATACGGGAAGTTACAAAAAGGCACAAGAATTGATGGCGGGGCAAGCAAACAATTTGACACCTATGGTATTAGAACTTGGCGGGAAATGTCCTTGCATTGTGGACAAAGACGCAGATGTAGACATCTCCGCAAAAAAAATTGTTTGGGCAAAATTTTTGAATGCGGGGCAAACTTGTGTTGCGCCAGATTACGTGTTGGTACATAGCGAAATTAAAGACGCTTTTATCGAGGCTTGCAAAAAATGGACCGCAAAATTTTATTATTCAAATGACGAACTAAACGAAAATTTTGTAAAAATAATCAATAAAAAGGCTGTTGAAAGATTAAAAGGTTTGATAGATTCAAACAAGGTCGTTTTTGGGGGAAAAATAGTGGGAGAAAGGCTAGAACCAACCATTATGACCGAGATAACAAACGAAGATAAATGCATGCAAGAAGAGATTTTTGGCCCAATAATGCCTATTTTGGAGTTTCAAGATTTTGAGCAAGAACTTGCTAAAATAAATGATATGCCACACCCACTTGCGTTGTATTATTTTGGAAAAGACAAAGAAAAAATTTATATGGTCAAGAATTATGGCAGGTTTGGTGGCGGGTGCATCAACGATTGCATCGTTCATCTTATGGAAAGCAAGTTGCCTTTTGGTGGTGTTGGCGAGTCGGGTATGGGGGCGTATCATGGCAAGACATCTTTTTACACCTTTACTAGAGAAAAAAGTGTGCTCCATAAGCCTATAAAAATGGAATTAAAAACAAAATTTCCGCCACAAACAAAGGGCAAAATGAGAATGGCAAAATGGTATTTTAAAATTTGATTTTAGAAGTGCTTTTTATATAATTTAGCAACTTTATTATAGCATTTTGGGGAAAGTTTTTTAAAGTTAAGAATGAAAAGTTTAATTTTACAAGACAAAAAGTCTCTCGATTTAAACTTAATTATATTAATTAAAAATTTTGCTACGGAGTGCAATTTAAAAGAAAAAAACATTAATTTTAAAGATTAAAATATTAATTTCAAAAATTAAATTGTTAGTGATTAATTTCAAAAATTAAAATATCGTTGATTAATTTTAAAGATTAAAATATTAGTTGTTAGATTTTAAAATTAAAATATCAATTAACAATTTAAAAAATTAAGACGTTATCCACAAAAATCTTTCCTTTTGTGGATAATTTAGTTAAAAAAGGAGAAAATTATGGCTCAATTTGAACGCACAAAACTTGTGGTAGGCGAAAATTTATGCAAATTGGAAAATGCAAACATTTGCTTACTCGGTGTTGGCGGGGTTGGTGGATACGTACTTGAGATGTTGTATAGGCTTGGGGTGAAAAACTTGACCCTTGTCGATTGCGATAATTTTGAAGAAACCAATCTCAATAGGCAACTTTATGCAACTTATTCAACACTTGGGCTCCCTAAGGTTGAAGTTGCACAAAAGAGAGCCAAGGAAATAAATTCGTCATGTTTTGTAACTGCCATCAAAACTAAAATAAGCGAAAAGACCTTGCCGGAGATTTTTATGGACAAAGATTTTGATTTTGTTATTGACTGCATAGACGATGTTCAAGCAAAAATCGCCACAATTTTGTATTGTAAAGAACACAACTTAAATCTTGTTTGTGCCATGGGGACTGGCAATAGATACAAAACTCCACGTTTTGAAATTATGGACTTATTCAAAACTTCTTATGATGGACTTGCAAGAAAAATGCGAAATGAGTTGAAAAAACGCGATTTTCATGACAAAGTTATTGTTTGTTGCACGACTGAAAGTGTTGAAAAAACGGGCACGCTTGGGAGCGTGGTGTATTACCCTTTAATGTGTGCTGGCACAATTGTAAGTTATGTTGCAAACAAAATAATGGAAAAGAGTTAAATAAAATTTATCGCAATTTATGTAATAAAGTAAGAAATTTTGCAAATTAAAGTGCTTTCACGTTTTTTATTTTTTAAGTCTATTAGACAAAAATTAGGGCTTTTTGGAAATGTTTTTAGGTTTGTTAAGTAAAAATTAGAGTTTTTATAAAAACATTGCAAATTGAAAAATGTTCGCAAGTTTTTTATAAGTTTATTAGACAAAAATTAAATTTTTATAAAAAACATTTTTGCTACGTTTTGCATTTTGTTACGTTTAGTTTTGCTTCTTGTTTGAGACGATAAAAAAATCGGAATAAGTCTATTCTTCCAAAGTTGATAGAAAATTTATTTACTAATAATTTTTATCAATTTTGGAATTATAAACGTTCCTTCCGATATTTTTTATTGAAGATTATAGGGCTAATATTAAAAAACAAACAATGTTTTGTTTAATTTTAATATCAACTTAACCTTGTAATTTATCTATTTTTTGACAAATTTAATCTTCTTTCATATAATAACTGCCCGAATGTTGTGTGGCTGGAAATCTTTGCCCCTTTTGGAGATAACAGCAACCGCCATTGTGCCCATTTGCATCAAAAGCACAATAGTTGCCACTCTCTGGAGCAACTTCGCCAGGTCTAAAAGACTTGCTCATTTTGTATCCTCCTTGCAATTATTTTTTGTAACATTTTAAAAAATATACATTTTTGTGCTTTTTGTGAGATACTTTTGTGATTTTGTAAAAATGTTTCCTATTACATATTTTAAATTTGAAAGTGCTTTACACGTCTTGCAAGGCATGATTTTTTTTTGCAAAATACGAGGTTGGTGGGCATTACTGTAGGTTATTTTTTAAAGAAAAAATTTGATATCTTTTATCATAGGTGTTTTAAGCAAGAAAAATTGACGACATTTATTTTAGTTTTTAAAGCAAAAAAGTTTGACGTATTTTTATTATAGGGGTTTTGAAAAATAAAAATTTTTGACAACTCTTATTATAGGGGCTTTTTTAAATCAAGAGACCCTTTTTGCTATTCTCTCAATTACTATAATAGTATTTTATTATAGGTGTTTTAAGCAAGAAAACTTTACGACATTTGTTTTAGATTTTTTTAAATCAAAAAATTTTGACATATTTTTATTATAGGTGCTTATAAAGCAAGAGATTTTGACGACTTTAATTTGGTTTACTCTTTTTTACTTTATTTATTATGTCAACACAACGGGCAACGGTTTGAGGAATGGTGTCGTTTGAGTTGTCTATTATTATTGCATCGCTAGCGGGTATCATGGCTCCATGCTCTCTATTTTTGTCTTCGTCGTCACGTTTTTTTATATCTTGTAAAACCTCTTCAAAGGTTGGGCAGTTTGGCAAATTTTTCAATTGGTCAAAACGTCTTTTGGCACGCACTTCATCGCTTGCAGTCAAAAAAAGTTTTACTTGAGCGTTTTTTAAGACTACTCGCCCAATGTCTCGCCCTTCCATAATGCAATCATTGCTTTTAGCAAAATTTCGTTGAATTTCTCGCACCTTTTCACGTAAAATATCAAATCCACTAACAAAAGGTGTTATGTTGCTCACTCTCTCGTCTCGAAGATTGGCGCTATAATCTTTGCCATTGACCGTCACCACTTGTTTTTCGTCAACAAATTTTACTTCAACATCTAGATTTTTTAGTAAAATATTGATTTTTTGGCTATCTGGTAGGCCATCAAAACGCGACAAATATTCGCAAGTGAGAGCACGATAGACCATTCCTGTATTAAATTTTTTAAGGTTTAATTCTTTAGACAATTGTTCTGCCAAGGTAGATTTTCCGCACCCCGCTACGCCATCAATGGTTACATTAAACATATCTTTCTCCTACTTATTTTATATTTTACAATTTTTTTTGTCTTTTCAAAATAAAAATGACTGAAAATGTATAAAAATTTTTCATCTACACAAAAGATTTAAGATTAAAATAAAATTTTAATTTGAATAATTTAAAAAAATTAACTTTTTAAGGTGAAAACTTAGAAAAATCTTTGATTTACACACTATTTGTGTCGTATTTTGATTGTAAATTGTGCAAATTTATAACCGGTGGCAACTTAAAGTGAAAAAACAAGGGGTGGTATTTTATTTAATCTCACATATATTAGAAAAAGATTTGTTGATAGTTTTTTTTAAATATCCTTTAATTTATGTTCTTTAGCCTTCTAATTTTGTCTCTCACAACTTTGGCTTGTTTTTTCAAGTCATCTATTGTGGTATAAGTTTTAGGGTTACCATTGTTGTCCTTAAAGTAAGGGTCGGAGCTAACTGTAAAGTCCTCTTGCCATTGGCTTTGAGTTAATTGCTTGTCAAAGTAATTGTCAAACCAATTTGTAAGTTCAAATATTTCTTGACGAGAGACTTCTTCTTTTGTTGGTTCATATGGTGTTAGTTTTGCAAACTTGTACATCATTTTTCCATTTGTGTCAGCCCCGACTTCTTCAATTGTATATTCCCCTGAATTGTTACAAAATTTTGCCTTGTTTGGGTAATCTTCATCTTCATAAAAATATTGTTCTAAATCGTATTCCATTTTTTCCTCCTATTTAATTCCATATATATACAAGGCTGTGTTCGCATTTGCATCTGTAATTGTCAAAGTTGTGTTGCTTGCTTTTGATATTATAATAAATTCCTGATTAACCCACCCCATAGCAACAATTTTATAGGAAGAGCCTTTATTTAAAAATGTGATAGGAACATAAGTAAAAAAGTATTCTTGGCTGACGTTTGTCCTGCCTATGGCTATTGCTTTGTAGTTTGCTAAACTGCTATTTAAGGTTATTGTCCCTGCAGAAACACTGCTAGTTGTACTGTACAAAAGAGTATCTTGGCTCATAAGTTTGCTTTGCCAACTTGCCACGTTTGTAGTTGTTAAATTGCTTGCGTTGAGATTTGCTTTGGTTGAAATGTTTGTTGTGTTTGTGTCAATTTGATTTTTATAAGCGGAGGTAAAATCATTTGTAGACAAGCTTTTTCCGCTTACCTTATCAACCTTGTTTCCAAGTTGTGTTGTTACTGCATTTTGAGACATAATATTTGTGGTACTTGTGCCTGTTGTTTGAGTTATTGCACTTGAGTTTACTTTGTTGCCTAGGGCGTCGGTGGTCGCCTTTTGGGTCATTGCACCATCGGTATTTTGACCTGTTGCGGAGTACAAGGTGAGACCGCTTGGAATAGTGGGTTTGTTTTTTATATAGTCGGCGGAAGTTGTATCTGTTTGCGACCAATCACTTTGGACATTCTTTTCGGCACCAATAGCAATACCGCTTAGTTTTGTTTTTTCAGTGGTTGTGTAACTGGCTGTGGTGTTGTCGAGCACCGTTTTATTTGAGTGATTATGCTTTTTTGAGACTGCATCGGAAATGCTTGTGTTCGTTTGGTTGTAGGTATCTAGCAAGGTTTTATTGCTATGACTATGTGTTTTTTCAACGGCATTTTTTAAATTGGCATTTGTTTGGTCATAGGTATCAAGTAGAGACTTGTTTGAATGTGTATGTTTTTTTGACACAGCATCTTTTATATTGGCTTCGGTTTGGGTGTAAGTATCGAGAAGAGATTTGTTTGAATGAGCATGACGAGAAGTGGTGTTGCTGTCAAGATTTGTTTTGTCGTCACTTGTAAAACTAGCAGAAATGTTGTCGAGAAGGGCTTTGTTGGAGTGACTATGTTTTTTTGAGACTGCGTCGGATAAATTAACTTCCGTTTGAGAATAAGTATCAAGAAGAGACTTGTTTGAATGTACATGTTTCTTACTTACCGCATCTTCTATATTATCATTTGTTTGGTCATAAGTATCAAGAAGAGACTTGTTTGAATGTGTATGTTTTTTTGACACAGCATCTTTTATATTGGCTTCGGTTTGGGTGTAAGTATCAAGAAGAGATTTATTTGCATGAGAGTGACGAGCAAGGGTATTCTTGGTGACGTTTTCTTTTTCGGTAGTGTCATAGTCTAAGGTTGAAAGTCCTTTCCCGTCAATTTTATCCACTTTTTTTTCAAGTTCTGTGGAACAAGAAGAAAGGTCTTCTTGCAAATTTGCTACTTTTGAGTTTATAGTAGCAGTTTCTTCTTGCAAAGTGACGATATTTTCGTTGTTTGTGTCAATTTTTTCTTGAGAGGCAAGATTTATTTGTGATTGCAATTGTAGTTCGCTCTCCATTAGAGACACTTTGTCTAATAAATAATTTGTTTTGTCCATAATTTTTCTCCCATTTTTATTTTAAAAGGAAAAATTTTCTATTTCAAAAAAAAGTGTCAAAATTTTTAATTTATCAAAAATAATTTTATTTTTAAAAAAATAGCAAGGTTTTAAAGGCAAAAATATATAAAATAGATAAAAATTTTTGGTTAATAATTGTAATATTATGATAATAATTGTTTTATAGGACTTCTTTAAATAGTTGATTCGTTTTTTTTGTTGTAAAACTATACAGGTTCTAGTGTTTTTGCAGTTTAGTATCCTTTACTTTTTATTTTCTTGTATGGTATATTGTGAATAGTGTAGGGAGAGTATATGTTAAGCGGTAAAAATATCGTTGTCATTACAACAACGGATAATATGATATGGCAATTTTTAATTCCACATGTAAAGCATTTGCAAGAACTAGGTAATACAGTGGAATGTGTTTGTGCCAAAACAGGGTTTTGGTTTGACGAACTAAAAAATAAATACGGCTTTGTTATGCATGATATTCAATTTACTAGAAACCCTATATCTTTTAGGAATATAAAGGGTTTTAGAGAGCTTGTAAAACTTCAAAAAGAAAAACATTACGATTTTGTGTGCTGTCAACAACCTGTTGGTGGAGTTATGGGGAGAAAACTCGCAAAAAAGTTTAAACTTCCTTGCATATACACTGCTCATGGCTTCCATTTTTTCAAAGGAAATAACCCCCTTAAAAACTTTATATTTAAAACTGTCGAAAAACATTATTCGAGATTTACGACTGCGCTTGTGACAATAAATGAAGAAGACTATCTTGCTTCTCAAAAATTTTACGCAAAAAAGACATATAAGATAAATGGGATAGGTGTTGACCTTGCTAAATATCGTGTAGAAGAAAATTTTGATAAAGAAAACCTACGTAAAGAGTTGGGGCTAGACAAAGACGATTTTGTTGTAATAAGCATTGGAGAACTTAATAAGAATAAAAACACCTATAGGCTTTTAGAGGTTATAAAGAACATAGATAACGAAAAAATAAAGTATCTTGTGTGCGGGCAAGGTCCTTTGAAAGAAGAATATGAAAAATATATCGAGGCAAATAATTTAAAAAATAGAGTAAAAATGTTGGGATTTAGAAAAAATATCCCAGAACTTTTGTCTATATCAAACGTTTTTATTATGCCCTCATATAGAGAAGGCTTGCCAAAATCTATGATGGAAGCAATGTCTGTTGGTCTCCCAATAATTGCCTCAAAAATAAGGGGTAATGCAGACCTCGTGACAGACGGAGAAAATGGCTTTTTGTGTAATGTAGAAGATAATGCGGGCTATCAAGAAAAGATTGTTAAACTTGCGAACGATAAAAATTTGCAAGAAAAATTTAGCCTAGCAAATAAAGAAAAAATAAAGCAATATTCTATCGAAAAAGTCCTCGAACAACTAGACAATGTGTATGAAGAAATAAAGTAAATTACAAGTGGGAGAAAAGAGATGGCGGTATATTATTTTTTGTTTGCAGTTATTGTTTTGCAAATGATTTTAGAGTCTATTGCAAAGAAATACAACTTTGAAAAAAAGTTTCCTTTTTGGTACAATTTGATTTTTAAGGAAAAGTATTTGATATGTTTTTTGTTTGTATTGTTTGCAACAATTAGAAGTAGTCGCGTGGGGCTGGACAATGGAAATTATATAAAATTTTATAATGCTTGTAAGAACGGGGAATATATCTTCAACTTTGAGATTGGATATAGCTTGTTAAATATGATACTTGCAAAAATGGGACTCCCGATAAATGCACTGTGGTTTGTGATAGCTATTTTTACAATGTATGCTTTTAAAAAACTTATTGACACCTATTGCAAGGACGACCAATATATATCTTATCTCCTATTTTTGTCCTTAGGGCTATATGCACAAATGCTTGGGCTGTATAGACAAATTCTTGCATTAGATTTTTGTTTGTTAGGTCTATGCAGTCTAAAAAGAGACAAATATTTTGAATTTATTTGGTTTGTGCTTATGGGTTCTATGTTTCACTTGTCGGGACTAATGGGGTTTGTATTTATCCTTCCAAAATTTATAAAAATTGATTTTAAGACTTGCGTTTTTAGTTTTATGATTTTAGCGGTTGTGGGGTTGTTGTTTCCTGAAGTTTTACAATTGCTGGAAATAGTTGTGCCCAACTTTCATTATTATTCGCAATATATCTCTCAAGGAAAATTAGCGGGCGGATATTTCTTGGATATCCCCTATACAATAGGGCTTGCAGGGATACTTGTGTTTCTTGTCGTGGTGTATTTTGTTTATGGGGAAAATTTTTTTAAGGAAGATTATAAAAATTTTTCCTTCTTTTTGATTTTATATGTTATATATTTTTACACAAAACTTTTGGGGGTCGCATATGGGTTTGAAGCGTTGTTTAATAGGATAAGTATAATGTTCTATTTTAGCCTAATTATTTTGCCGACATTTGTAGAAAAAGCAATTAGCAATATTAAGTTGCGAAACTGGTACAAAATTGCTATAATTATTGTATCGTTTTGTTATATGACCTATCTATTGAAATACAAAGGTTCGTGTGGAGTGTATCCATATGAGTTTATGTGGAATTAAAAGAATAAAACAAAAAAGCAAAATTTTTAGATTATAAGACAAAAGATTTAAAACTGTTTGAAGACTTAGCCTAAGCCAAAGTTGTAATTAGGCAAAATGGAAGTTGCACTCATTTGAAAATTGTTTTAAATTTGGCTAATAGAAAAAAACAAGACTTATTAAACGTAAAAAGAAGGAAGGGAAGGAACAATTTTGAGTTTTGTTTGACTTTATTTAAAACTAAATGGTAGACTACATGTTGTAGCTTTATTGTTTAAAATAAAATTGTGTGATAAAAATAAGGAGAACAAATGGAAGAACAAGAGTCAATTCTTCAGGAAGATAAAATATTAAAAGATAAAATAAAAGTTTTACATCTTTTGGCTTCAAATATTTTTTCTGGTGCCGAAAATGTCGCTTGTCAAATAATTTCTTGTTTTGATGATTTTGATGAAATGTATTGTTCTCCTGTTGGAAAAATTGAAGACCAACTTAAAAAAAAGTGTATAAAGTATTTTCCTATTAAGAAATTAAACTGCAAGGAAGTTAGGAGAGTTGTCGCGGAGTTTAAACCAGACATTATTCATTCTCACGATGCAAGAGCATCTATCGTTGCGAGCTTTTCTTGTAAAAATATTCCAATTGTCTCGCATATTCATTGTAATGACATAAAAATGAGTAGAATTGGGCTAAAGAGCATTTTATTTAAACTTGCGTGCAAAAAGATTGGGCATATTTTCTTTGTGTCGAAAGGGGGGCTTGAGACTTATAGATTTAAAAAATCAATAGTGAAGAAGTCAAGTGTATTACATAATGTTATTAATTGTGGTTTAGTTGCCAAAAAAGCACAAAGTGACCCTCAAGAGTATAAGACAGATGTAGTTTATGTTGGAAGATTATCCGCCATAAAAAATCCCTTGCGACTAATAGACATTATGGAAAAGGTTGTAAAAGTAGATAAAAATATTGTACTTTCAATTGTAGGTGGCGGTGAATTGGAAAACGAATTGAGAGCATATATCGCAAATAAAAAATTAAATAATAATGTCAGGCTTTTGGGCTTTATGTCGAATCCATACAAGGTTATATCTTGTTCAAAGCTTATGCTTATGACTTCAATTTCAGAAGGGCTTCCAATGTGTGTGTTAGAGGCCATGTCTCTAGGAGTACCAATAATTTCGACTAAAACTGATGGAGTGAGTGAAATTATAAAAAATGATGAAAGGGGTTTTTTGTACGATACAAATGACGAGGCTGTTAGAAAAATTATAGAATATTTAAAAGACGATTTAAAACTAGGCGAAATGAAAAAGAATGTTATAGAGTTTTCAAAGGAATACAACGATTTGGCGGAATATAAAGAAAGCATTTTGAAAGTTTATTGCAATTTAAAAAAAAATAATATTTAAGAGGTTTAGATATGAAAGATTTGATAACCGTTATTATCCCAGTGTACAAGGTGGAAAAGTATTTGGACAAGTGTGTGCAGTCGGTGGTGGAGCAAACTTACAAAAATCTTGAGATAATTTTGGTGGACGATGGGTCGCCTGACGGGTGCCCAGCAAAGTGTGACGAGTGGGCAAAAAAAGATAGTAGAATAAAAGTCATACATAAGAAAAATGAAGGGGTCGCAATTGCTAGAAATGTGGGGGTAGACGAGGCAAAAGGCGAATATATAGCCTTTGTTGATAGCGACGACTATATCGATGCAACTATGTATGAAAAATTGCTCAACAAAGCAAAAGAAGAAGATGCAGATATGACCCTGTGTAGATTTCTTGAGGTCGACGAGAATGGAAAAACAAGAAAATTCAACGAAGTAAACTTAACAAAATGCAATTCTACAAATATAGTGAACCTTTATGTAAATTTCAAAACTTGGGAAGAGGGGGACACACTTTGCTTGGAAGCAATTTCAGGAAGTGTGTGTCGAACTTTATATAAAAAATCGTTTGTTGGTGAAAAAAGATTTGAAGGGTTGGCTTATGCTGAAGATTATTGCTTTAACCTTTCACTTTTTATTAAGAAGCCAAAAATTGCTGTAGTTGACGAATATTTATACTATTATTTTCAAAGAAGTAGTAGTTGTGTGCATATTTTTGATGAGAGAGCTTTCTATGTTAGATTGCAAGCTAGTGAGAGAACTTTGGAACTTTTTAGACCTCTATTGAATTATGAACTCTTTTGTGCTTATAAGTTTTGTCAATGTAGAGAATTGCTAATATGCGTTGTAAAAAATTCTGCTTATAAAAAACTGATTAAAGAATACAAAAATATAAAGTGGCTTTGCGAATGTAACTGCAAGGAAAACTACAAACAGGCACAAAAAAATACAAAAGACTTCAAATATAAATTCGCCAATTGGTTGGTTTATAAAAAGTTTTATAAGTTGTTTCGTCTTCTATATATTATATATAGAAGTTAAAATTTAAACTCTATATATTTATTAGAATAAAAGTCATGGCAATAAAAAGCAACTTAATAAAATACTAAACTTTTAATAAGGAGAAAAGATGAAAAACGATTTGATTTCGGTGATTATCCCGGTGTACAAGGTAGAAAAGTATTTGGATAAGTGTGTGCAGTCGGTGGTGGAGCAGACTTACAAAAATCTTGAGATAATTTTGGTGGACGATGGCTCACCTGACGGGTGCCCCGCGATGTGTGACGAGTGGGCAAAAAAAGATAGTAGAATAAAGGTTATACATAAAGAGAATGGCGGACCATCAGATGCAAGGAATGTGGCTCTTGATATTGCAAAAGGCGATTACATAATGTTTTTAGATAGTGATGACTATGTTGACCTAAAAGTTTGTGAAGTTTTATTAGGCTTGTCCAAAGAACACGAGGCCGATGTCGCGATATGCAATTTTTATCAAGTGTTTGAAAATGAACCTTTTGAAGAAAAGCCAAACAAAAGAGAAATATTGAAGGTTTATGAGAGGGAGAGTAGATTTGAACCGTTGAAATATTTTTGTATACAGACGATTGTTGCTTGGGGAAAATTGTATAAAAAAAATATTTTCAAGAATATAAGATATCCAAAAGGAAAACTAAACGAAGATGAGTACGTTGTACACAAATATTTATACGAAGCTAAAAAAATTGTGTACACATCACAAAAACTTTGGTACTATCTCAAGCGAGAAGGTAGTATAATGAGTAGACTTAGTAAAGTTTACGAAAAAAGCAACTTGGAGCCTTTTCGTGAAAGAATTGATTATTTTATAGAAAAAGGAGTCGACGAAGACACAATAGCTTTTGCTTGTACATCGTATCTAAGGCACTTGCTGTATGGATTTAATAAAGTTAATATAACAAAAGAAGATAAAAGGTATTTAAATAGCGAATATAAAAAAATTTTTAAAAAAATTAACTGGAAATATGTTTCTTTTAATAGGAAAGTATGGATATTTGCGTATAAACTTTTTAGAATAAATTTATTCAAAATAAAATTGTTTAGATAATACAAGGTAAAAATCGAGAAACTGCAATTAAGTAAAAAAAATTTTGGAGTAAATAAGGTCACAAAAGTTAAAGGGAGATTAATATGAAGAAAGTGATGCTTGTTTCGGGCTCTTGGCTAGAATCACCT
>CAVHMC010000016.1:0-15640 GCA_963636895.1 Oscillospiraceae bacterium
TAAATTTTTTTTAAAAGAGATAATTTCTCAAGAAGAATTTTATCAAAGATAAATTCTTCAATTTTTTTAAAATCAATGTCTTTTAGAGATTGAAAGCAATTTAACAAAAAAGTAGGATAAGCATTTAAATCTTATGGTGTTGACAATTTAAAAATTACATGAAATAAGACCTAAATACTCCTTTATATTACATTTTTTATAGATTGTTGTCAAATCTCTTTGTTTAAGTCCTTTTTTTGTGCTCATATAACTGCTGTAAAAATCTAGATTTTTTAAGAAATTTTGAATATTATTTTTCAAAATCGCTTGTTTTGTCGGTTATTTTTTTTATTGCTAGATTAAGTGTGTGGCAACGTTTTTGACACTCTTGCTCATTATCGTAAATTTTTTTCACTTTTGCTCTTTCGCAAAAATCAATGCCGTCATGCTGTTTTTTAGGAAAATTTACAATAAAATACTCATTTTTTGGCTCATTTTCTTCAAAAATGGTCACTTTTTGTTCGATTTCAATAGGTGAAACCACATATGTCACGTTTGGCAAATTGCTCCAATCGCAACTGATACACCTTCGTGGTGCAAAATATTTTTGCATTTTATCCCCCCTTATTTTACAAATTATGAAAAAGTTTTGTTATTTGTGAAAAAATTTTTATTAAATACTATTTTTATTTGTTATAAGTGAAAAAATATGCAATTTTACACTATTTTTTAGTTTTTATATAATTTTCTTGAAATTTTAAAATTTTTGTGTTAGGATATGTGTGTAAAATAAAGGGGATAAAAAGATGAAAATTTTTAAAGATGGAAAGAAAAAAGTCAAAGGTTTTTTTGGAGAATTTAAAGAGTTTATTTCTCGCGGAAATATTGTAGATTTGTCCGTTGCAGTCGTTGTTGGCGGTGCCTTTTCAGCTATTGTGACCGCTCTTACCAACAAAATCATTATGCCACTTATCAATTGGATATTGGCCCTTTGCGGTGGGGATAAAGGTCTTGAAAGTGCCTACACAATCTTGAGCCCTGTTGTAGGTACCGATGGCAAAATTGACCTAACAAAATCTATTTACATTGATTGGGGTGCGTTTATTTCGTCGATTTTAAACTTTTTAATCATTGCTTTTGTTATTTTTTCGCTTATCAAAGTTTTAAATGCTTCTAAAAAACAATTTGTAAAACTTGAAAACGATGTAAAAAAGCAAGCAAGTCTTGAGCTTATTCAAGAGAAAAAAGAGATAAAAAGACAAGCAAAAGAGCAAAATGTTCCATTTAAAAAGCTTTGGAAAGAACATCTTGATAAAAAGCAAGAAGAACTAAATAAAAAAATTGAAGAAGAAAAGCGTGCAAAGGAAGAAGAAGAAAAGAAAAAAGCGGAAGTAAAAACGACTGAACAGCTTTTGCAAGAAATTGTTGTTTTGCTAAAAGAAAAGGAACTTGCATCTACAACACTTGCAAAGGAAGAAACGTCTACAAAAGAACAAATGCCTGCAACAATAGATAAAAAAGAAGAATAAATCGGTTATGCACAACAAATTGCTTTTTTGCCGTTTGTTGTGTGTTTTTTTGCAATTTTTATTGTTTTTTAAACTTTTTGCTTCAAAAATTGTGATTTAATTCAAAAAAGTATGATTTTATTTTATAAAAGTATGCTTGTGTTTCTAAAAAAGCATTTTAAAAAATTGTTAAAAAGTGCTTTAAGAAATGCTTTAAAAAGTGCTTTAAAAAATGATTTGAAAATTGCTTAAAAAGTTTAAAATCGTTTAAAAAATGGTTTAAAAAAATAAAATAGATAATTTTACAAAAATTAAATAAAAAAGTATAATTTTTTTGTGAAACTAATAAAGGGGAAAAAATGGTCTTATATCTTTCGATTATTATAGGTGGTGGGTTAATAATTGCGATATTTAATTCGCTTTTTGCACATTTTGAGATTTCAACGCTTGCTATTTTTGGCATCGTTGCTCTTGCGATAGTCATATCTATTGCTCTTGACGCAATGGCAGGCATAATTGTAAGGCTTATTCCCAGCAAAAAGTTTAATCCGTTCGCAAAATATTTTAGTGAGCGAAAAAATGAACGAAAATTTTATGAAAAGCTAAAAATTAGAAAATGGAAAGATATTATCCCGGAAATGGGCAAAACATTGAAATTTTTTGACAAAACAAAAATAGGCGACAAGCCAACCGCAGAGCATATGTATCAATTTTTGGTAGAGACTTGTTATGCGGAAGTTATGCACAAGTTAGGTCTTGTTTTTGGTGCGTTTTTGCTTGTCATTTTGCCTTTTAAGTATTTGCTTTCGATATCTTTGCCCGTTTTTATTGTTAATGAATTTTTGCAAACCTTGCCAATTTTTGTCCAAAGATACAATAGGCCAAAACTTGCCATCGCATATAAAAGGCTGAAAAAGCAAGAAGATACTCAAACTTTGCATGAAAAAGTTGAGTGAAATTTAATATTTTTAGAAGGTAAAAGATGATAAAATGTAACAATTGTGCTAGAAAATGCAAAAATGGGGCTTTTTGTGGCAAAAAAGATGGCGTTGTTAGAGTTGCAAAGGTTATGAGACATTGCTATGAAGAACCAATTATATGTCCAAAAGGTGTGGGGAGCGGGGCAGTCTTTTTCTCAAATTGCAATTTAAAGTGCGTTTATTGTCAAAATTATAAAATTTCGCACGAAGGGCGGGGGCAAGACCTGTCTATCATGGAACTTGCGGAAATTTTTAAAAAAATAGACAACGCCAAGGTAGCCAATCTCAACCTTGTATCTCCAACACATTATGCAAAAGAAATTGTGCAAGCTTTGAAAATTGCAAAAATGAATATTCCTGTGGTGTGGAATTCGGGTGGATATGATAGTGAAGAAATGTTGGAAACTTTACGTGGGCTGGTTGATATTTTTTTGTTTGATGTAAAGTATTTTGACGATGAAAGGGCTATAAGATATTCGTCTGCCAAGGGCTACTTTGATACATGCTTGAAAGCTATCAAAAAGGCACGCAAACTTGTGGGCGAAGAAGTGTTCGAAAATGGTGTAATGAAAAAAGGAATAATTTTGCGACATCTTGTTTTGCCAAACGGAAGTGACGACAGTATAAAAATTTTTGAAAAAATAAAGGACGAAAACGGTACAAATATTTGTATCAGTTTGATGAGCCAATATTATCCTTGCTACAAGGCAAAAGATTATGTGGAAATAAACACGAAATTGAAGCCACTTGAATATAAAAAAGTGTTGTGCAGGGTGAAAAATCTTGGTTTCAACAAGGGCTTTATTCAAGATGCAACGAGTGCAAGGAGCGAGTATACACCTGACTTTGAAAATGATTTTTTTGACTTAAAATAAAGGTCAAAGTCGGTCTAAATTGCCTTTTTATCAAATTTTACCCCATTTTTAATATAAAAATGGCATATTTTTAATATTTTTTTGTTCAAAGTGACAAATTTATTTTTGATATTGACAACTGAATATCTATGTGGTAAAATTCGAGTAAGAAAAAATAAAGGGGTGAAAATTATGTTTTGGAACACATTTTTGAGTATCTTGGGTGTCATAGGGATTATCGCTGTATCGGCATTTGTTATTGTTTTTCTTTCCGATTTGTTTATTTCAATCGTCGATGGCACAAACGGGATTTTCTTCAAAAGGAACAAAAACAAGGTGGCAGACGAGGAGGAAGAGCAATATTCCGCTCGTCCAAAAATGCTTGACGAACCTGTAAAGCAAATTGAAGAGAAAAAGGAAGTTGAAGAACCAAAAGAAGAAAAACAAGAAGAGCCAACGAGCGAGCAAGAGCAAGAAGTGGACATGGCTAAGGCCGAGGAAGAAGAAGCACTTGCAAAGCAAGCTATGGGCGTGGTAGAACCTGCTCCTACTCAAGAGCCTGTTAAGGAAGAGCCAAAAGAAGATGAAAAGTTGGAGAAGTTTATTGCACAAATAAACGAAGAGACAAAAGAAGCTCTCGAAAAAGAGATTGTGCCTGTGCAAGAAATTGTCAAAGAAGAAGACGCAAATCAACAAGTTGTTGCTGAAAATGAAGATTTGAAACGTGAACTTGAAGAACTTAGAAAACAAATTGAGAGCGATAAAGAGACTATAAGAGAACTCGAAGAGTTAAAAAAGCAAATTGAAGATGACCAAGCAACAATAAAGTCTCTTGAAGAAAAACAAGACGTTCAAACGATTAAAGTGCCAAGCGAAAGTAGGGAAGAGCTTGAAGCAAGACTTGAAGTTTTGAAACAAAGACTTAAAGAAAACGAAAAGGAACTTTCCGCAAATAGAAAAGAGTTCGTTCCGCTAAGACGTGTCAATATGACTCTTGAGAGTGATAAGAAAAAACTTAGAAGAAAAGAAGCTATTGTGGCAAAACAAAAGGTTGTTTTGTATGGCGTCAACAACTATGTTGATATTGACGAAGAAAAAGCAAAAAAATTGAGCGAAGAACTTGACCTTTTGGAAGGGCTTAGACTATCCGTTCAACATTGCGAAGAAGTTATGCAAAAGAATAAAGATAGATATCCTATTTTGGAAAGTGCAAATAAATTCCTTGTCCGTAGCCAAAGCCAATTGAAAGAAGATATTGCAGATATAGAAAACAAACTTGCTCTTCTTGACAACAAAGACGACGAAGACGATAATAAATAAAATTTTATCATTGTAGCAATAAAACAAAAATTATAACCTCACGAAAATGGAAGGCTGGTTTAGTTTGATAGAATAGCAATTTAAAAAAAATATAAAGTAAAAAGACCTAAATTAAATTTGTTTGGGTCTTTTTTGTTTGTCTTTTTTTTGTCTAAAATTTATAATAAGTAGTGTGTTATGTGCTTTGAGTTGAAAATCTTTTGACTACAAGTTATTATTCAATTTGTTTTATGAAGATACGACACATCTTTTGTAGGAAAACATGACACCTTTTTATAGGTTGCATAGATAGGGAGATTAAATTGAGTTTTTTTATAGGGAACAGCAATTTGCCAAATAAAAAAAAGACAGTTAAAGTAGGACTTGCTTTGGGTGGCGGAGCAACTCGCGGAATTGCCCATATTGGAGCGTTGAAAGCGTTTGACGAAAACGGCATAAAATTTGATATGATTGCAGGTACAAGTGCAGGCTCTTTAGTCGGGTGTATGTATGCGGGTGGAAAGACGCCAGACGAAATAATTGAAATTGCAAGAAGCATAAACGTAAAGGAAATAAGAAAATCAAAATTTTTTATGCCCTCTAAAACGGACGGGTTGCAAAAGCTTGTTATCAACAATTTGGGCGATATTGATATTCGTGACCTTAAGATGCCTTTTTGTGCGGTGGCGGTGGACTTGATTACTTCGCAAGAAATTGTTTTTTCCAAAGGTAACCTTGCCAAAATTATTGCTGGCAGTTGCGCTGTGCCGGGGGTTTTTGTGCCTGTAGAATACGAAGATATGCATTTGAGCGATGGCGGGTTGCAAAACAATATTCCAAGCGACGTGCCAAGATATTTTGGGTGCGACTACGTTATCGCTGTTGATGTCAATTCTACACGCGGAGAAGGTACTCTTTCTCTAAAGGTTTTTGATGTCCTTAGTGCAACAATTGGGATAATGTGCAAAAGCAATTCCATAAAGGGTTACATCAATGCCGATTACGTTATAAAGCCAAGTTTGAAGCAATATAAATCTACCAAAATTGACGACGCCGACGAAATGTTTATGGAAGGTTACCTTGCGACGATAGACGCCCTTCCAAAAATTATGGAAATTATCTCAAGAAAACCAAATAAATTGCTTCGCAGGCGTTATGCAATTGTGACTGAAAATAAGCCTTTAATTGTATAATTTGTACAAAAAACCAATAAATTTATTAAAAACATATGATAAAAAAGGATTTTTATGGAAAAAGAACCGACAATTGAACGGGCAAATTTACTAAAAGAATTTTCAAAAAGAAATTTGTCTCAGGTTTGCCTTATGCAAATCGCAAAAATAATTAAATTTTCAAAAGATAGCGAGCAAATTGCAAAGAAAATAGTTGCAATGCTTGACGAAAATGAGAAAGATTTAATGAAAAATTTACAAAAAATTATAAAAATTGAAACTACTTTGTAGTTTCACGGAGAGAAAAATGGCAAAGAAAAAGTCAAAAAAGACAAAGGGTGACGCACTTATCGACGAACTTTTGGGCATACCTAAAAAGACAAAAACCAAAAAGGGTAGGGCAAAGTTGTTTGTCCAACTTGTAATATATTCTTTCATTTGGATAGGCTTAATTGTAAGTCTTTTTTATCAAAACGTCATTGATAAGGCTATCAACAAGACGACTTTCAATTTTGATAGCGCAATTGTTGATAGTAATTATAAAATTCATTTTATCGACGTGGGGCAGGGTGATTGTGCATTGTTGCAACTTCCCGACGGCAAAAATATGATGATTGATACGGGAGTAAGTAGTAGCAAGAACAATCTCGTGCGTTATCTTGACACTCTAGAAATTGTACAAATTGATTATCTCATTTTGACGCACCCAGATGACGACCATATCGGCAATGCAGTTACTATTTTTGAAATGTGCGACATTGTCAATGTCTATTTGCCACCCATTTATTCTAATTATGACGTAAATAACAATTTGAATACGAATAGTTTATATGCAACAAAAAAGACTTCTTCGTGGAGTAAAGTCGTTGAATATGCCTACAAAGAGAAAGAGTCGACCCTTGAAAATTTAAAGTACAACGAAACCGATAGCACGATTAAAGGGGAAAAAGACGGAAATTCGCTTTACACAGTGTATATTTATCCGCCAAAACTCAGCACACTTGATGGCAGTGACTCAAATGCTTATTCGCCTTTCATTATGGTGGAAATTGGTGCCGATAAATTTATGTTTACGGGTGACGCTGATGAGACTGATGAAGATGCCTTTTTGGATAATCATGCAAATATTTTGAGTGATTTAGTCTGCTCAGTTTTGAAGGTCGGTCACCATGGGTCAAAGACATCAACGGGCGAAAGATTTTTGAGCTTTGTCAAGCCCGAGTATGCTGTGATAAGTTGCGGAAAGGGAAATTCTTATGGTCACCCAACGCAAGACGCTTTGGATAGACTAGGTGAAATTAGCGGGATAACTATTATGAGAACTGACCTTGAAGGCAGTATAGTCTTTGGAACGGGCGGAACAAAGGTTGTCAACCAATCGAGTTACAACCACGTGAGCGACTTGTATTTTGAGTGGAAATATTTTGTAATTTGCGGTGGCGTACTTATTGCAATCGGCTTTGTCCTTGTTATAAAAGCGGACAAAAAGGCAAAAGAAAAGGAAGAACGTCACAGTAAAACAAAATCAAAAAATTAATAATCTTTATTAAGAAAATTAATAATCTTGCAAAAAATGATAATCTTTATAAAAAATAAATAGTTTTTACAAAAGAATTAACAATTTTATAAAAAAATATCTTTACAAAGGAATTAATAATTTTTACTAAAGAATAAATAGCCTTTACAAAAAAAAATAGTCTGCAAAAGAATTGATAATTTTACAAAGGAATTAATAGTTTTACTAAAAAAATTAATAGTTTTTACTAAAAAATAATAGTTTTTACTAAAAATTAATAGATTTTCAAAAGAATAATTGCTTTTTACTAAGAATTTGTAGCCTAACTAAAAAATTAATATAACTTTAAAATAAACCCTATTCTTGCATAACAAAAATAGGGTTTATCGTTTTAGACTGTTAGATAGTGAAGTATCTCCTATGGGGGTTGTTTCAGTTTGCTAGTAGATTTTCATTCATATCAAAACGTTGTTGATGGAAAGAATGTCGCTTATCTTTTCAGTTTACTAATAAATTTTCATTCATATCAAAAACCCCTGAGGTAGTCTCGGGGGTTAAAGCAGTTAAAATTTTTTAAGATTTTTATCAAATCAATTTTCTTCGACGGCTTTCCTAATTGAAAGGCCAATACGTTGTTTTTGCAAATCGATATTGATAATTTTTACGTTGACAATGTCACCGACGGAGAGTTCTTCGCTAGGGTGTTTTATATATCTATCGCAAATTTCGCTGATATGCACAAGGCCGTCTTGGTGGACGCCAATGTCAACAAAAGCACCAAAGTCGATAACGTTACGCACCGTTCCACGCATAATCATGCCAACTTTTAGGTCTTCAATACTTAAGACGTCACTTCTAAGTTCTGGCTTTGGCAAATCGTCACGAATGTCACGACCGGGCTTCAAAAGTTCCTTTACAATATCGTCTAGGGTAGGTACACCCACACCGCACTCGCTTGCCACCTTGTCTTCGCCCTTTGCACCAATAAGGCGGGGAAGGTCTGCCATGGCATCTGTGCCGATGTCTTTATCCGTCAAATTGAACATTTTTAGCAATTTTTCGGTAGCAGGGTAACTTTCTGGGTGAACACCTGTATTGTCCAAAATATTCTTTTCATTTGGAATTCGCAAGAAGCCCGCACATTGCTCGTATGCCTTTGCACCCAACTTGTTGACCTTTAAAAGTTCATTTCTTGTCGTAAATTTTCCATTTTCACGCCTAAAATCAACAATGTTTTTTGCAATGGAAGAATTTAGCCCCGATACATGTTCTAAGAGTTTGTAACTTGCTGTGTTTAGGTCAACACCCACCGAGTTGACACAGTCTTCCACCACTCCATCAAGTACGGTGGATAGTCTTTTTTGTGGCATATCGTGTTGATATTGTCCAACCCCAATAGACTTGACGTCAATTTTGATAAGTTCGGCAAGTGGGTCTTGTAGGCGTCTTGCGATGCTCACAGCACTCCTTAAACTTACGTCGTAGTCGGGGAATTCCTCCGCACCCAACTTGCTTGCACTATACACGCTAGCGCCCGCTTCGTTTACCACCATATATTCAACTTTTCTATCAAGTTTTTTGATAAGGTTGCTCACAAAAATCTCACTTTCCTTGCTCGCTGTGCCGTTCCCGATAGAAATTGCGTCAACCTTATGCTTTTTTACGAGTTGAGATACAATCTCTTCACTCTTTTCAATTTGATTGTGTGGTGGGGTAGGGTAAATAACCGTCTTATCAATAACGTTGCCGTTTTGGTCAATAACCGCCACCTTGCAACCCGTCCTATAAGCGGGGTCAAGCCCCAAAATGACTTTATCCTTCAAAGGTGGTTGCATAAGTAGGGGTTTTAGGTTAACTTCAAACATTTTTATTGCTTGTTCGTTTGCCTTGTCCGTAAGGGTCGTCCTAAGTTCTCTTACAAGGGAAGGCTCAATAAGTCTTTCAAAACTATCTTGAACAACTTCTTTAATGAAATCTTCAAAAGAGCCGTTTTTGACTAAAACTTCGTCTAGAATAAGCTCTTTGCATCTCTCCGCATTTGTTTCCACCTCAACTTTTAGGCAATCTTCCTTTTCGCCCCTATTTATTGCGAGTATTCTATGGCTTGGTATCTTGTTGGCGGGTTCCTTGTAATTTTCGTAGGTTTGATAAACAAGGTATTTTTCGCCCGGTTTCAAAGTCGTCACAATTTGAGCGGAGTCGTAGATAAATTCTCTTAAAATTTTTCTAATTTCTGCGTCGTCGCTTATCATTTCTGCAATAATATCACCAGCACCCGCAAGTGCTTCTTTCTCGTCTTTTACACCTTTTTCTTCATTTACATAATCTTTTGCAAGTTCTTCCAAAGTATGTGTGTCTTTTTGTTTAAAAATAATTTCCGCAAGGGGTTTTAAGCCTTTTGCTTCGGCAATAGTTGCCCTTGTTTGTCTTTTTGGCCTAAACGGTCTATAAATATCTTCAAGTTCGGTCAAAGTAAGGGCTTTGTTTAATTTATCCATAATTTCTGGCGTCATTTTTTCTTGCCCTTCGATAAGTTTAACTATTTCTTCCTTTCTTTTTTCAAAATTTCTCAAATATTCAAGTCTATCCGCAAAGTCTCTTATGATTTGGTCGTCAAGACTGCCATGCATCTCCTTTCTATAACGAGCAATAAAAGGCACAGTGCACCCTTCGTCGAGCAAATTTATAATATTGTTTGCATAATCAAGTCTAATATTAAATTCCAAGCTTAATGCTTTTGCAATGTCCATTTTTTATCCTTTTTAGTTGTATCAATTTTTACAATAAATTTTAAAACTTAAACAAGTTTTATTTTGTGTGCTTCAAGATAGTATCTCTTTTCTCTCGCTTCTCCAATAGAGAAAGACTTTCTTGGGAGAACGCCATGTTTTATGACAAATTCAAATAGTTGTGATTTGTCAAGGGTAGGGAGAGTGATACCTACGCAACTTTTATCCTTGTTGCAAATTTCTTTCAAAGAGTCAAGCCCATGAATGTAGTCCACGCTCATCTCAAGTTCTTCCGAAAGACTCTTGTCGATATATTCTTGCACCATTTTAATTGCAAGTGGAGTGTTGTTTGGAAGTTCAAAACTGTCTTTCTTTCCGTCGACAATAAGTGTTTGCTTCTTCAAATCTTTTTCGGCAACTTTGTTGTCTCGTGCAAGTTTTTTAAGTCCTTTTACAAATTTGCCCGAAGCATTTTTTACGACTCTATATATAGGGCTAAACTCAATGCCTGCGTCGTGAATATTTACAACTTCAACAAGTGCATATCTTGCTGGGTGGTTTTCCAAAAGTTCTGCTGGCAAGGTTTTCTTTAATCTATTCCAATGTTCTTTTGCAGTTGCCAAACTATGATTGCCATCACCCACTGCAAAAAGTAGTGGAGTTTCACTATTAAAAGCCTTTTTGAGATATGCTGGGTCCAAAAGTTTATCAAATTTTGCGATAACACTATCCACGTCTTTTATTTTGTACCCTTCAAGATGTCCACCATCCATGTTGAGATAAAAATCATACACTTTCTCAAGCTTATTTCTATTTTTATACAAATTCTCCGCAATATGCTCCTCTCTATCATCATACAAAAGCATAATGTGAGGGAGTTCAAATATAGAGTCTTTCCTTATCTCCACTCTTGGTGGAATTCTCTCAATAATGGTCCCTTCAGTTGCCTTTATAAGCGCTGGCACGTCTGGCTTGAAATCGTATGCTTCTAGGTCTACGTTTAGCATAATTCCAAGACGTTTTGGGTGCTGTTTTGTTGAACGGTTGAGAAGTATCATGCAATTGCCTTCATCGTCAAGAAGTTTTTTGTTGTAATAGTTTTTCATATTTTCGTTTATTTGTTTTATTCTTTGAGTGTTGTCTTTGCTAAGATAAAGTTCTGGGAATATTAGGTCAAGAGTCGTAGGTGCTCCTTCCACAAATTTTTTTAAATTTTCCCAATACTCTGGTTCGCTTGTAAATTGGTCGCAAGCAATAACCGCCCACTTAGACATATCAAAATCTACTCGTGGCAAATAAATGTGTTGTTTTTTTATAATTGACATATTTTTTCTCCTTTCTTTGTCAAAATTTTAGCAAAGTATTTTTAATCATCTCAAAATTGAATATTGCACCATACACAATTGCAATACTCAAAAATTATAAAAATTAATCTATGCTAAAACCAATACACATTCTTACTATACCACTATTTAAACGATTTTCAAAACCATTTTCACGTACTTTTTTAATACATTTTTTGCTTATACAATCTTGCATTGTTTAAAATTTAATACATATTTTCTAAACACAATGAAGTCTAATAAATATTTATTAAACATATAAATAGTTAGGCGGTGAATATGAATTTTTTGCTAGACGAAATTTCAAAATTGAGCGGGCTACCTATGGAAATGATAAATGGGGGCTTTAGGCTGATAAATTTTTGCAATCGTGCGGTGTATATTGAGGGATATACGGCTTTAGTTGACGTAAATCTTAGCGAGGTGGCGGTAAAACTCAAAAAAGGGCTTGTCAAACTCAAGGGTGACGACCTAAAAATAAAAAACATGACTCTTGACACCCTTCTTGTGTTGGGCGATATAAGACAAGTGGAGATGGGGTGAAAATGCCAAGCACGCTTTATCGCATAATAGGACTAAACTTTAAAAAATTTATAAACGAACTTAAAAAAAATAACATAACGATTTTGCAACTAAGAAAATTAGACTATAATCAATTTGAAATTATGGTGGACAACCAAAAAAAGTTTTTGACCCTTTGCAAAACTTTTAATTATCAAGTTGATGAAATTAAATTAACCAAAAAAGAAACTGTTTTTAGAAAATTAAAACAAAATTTTATCTTTGTACTTATTGCAATTGTTTTGTGCTTTTCTCTTATATTTTCGTCAAATTTTGTTTTTAAAATAGAAATATCGGGGCTAGAAAGCGTACAAGAGGGTGATATTCTTGCGGTTTTGAAAAACAATGGCTATGAAGCGGGCAAAATAAAGTCAAAATACGACCTAGACAACTTGGAAAGTGTTTTGGTTAAAAATATTGACAAAATAAGTTTTGCGACGGGTGTCATAAAGGGAAGTACTCTTGTTGTAAATGTTTACGAAAAGATTGACAATAGTCCATATATTTACGACTATTTGCCTATTTTTGCACCCTTTGATTGCGTCGTAAAAGAAATTTTACTCACGTCGGGCACCATTAAAATTTCTCAAAACGAAACCGCAAAAGAAGGTGACGTTATTGTCGCACCTTATGTAGAAGCAAAAGATTTTAAGCGTTTGCCCGTTCCAGCCAAAGCCACAATAAAAGCATATGTAGAGATAAAAGAAACTGCCCAAATCGACACAAATTTGACAAATGCGGAAAATTTAATTGAAGAAACGAAAAAAAAGTTGTATAATAAATTGTCAAGCAAAGTAAAGTCATGTACATTTGACGAAGAAATTTTGCAAGATAACGGCCTTATAACCGTAAAATTATGCGGAGAGGTCGAGTTTTAAAAAAAACTTGAAAAATATTAAAAATGTGTTACAATAAATCAAATTTTGTCATAGGGCAAAGTTTAATAATTTTTATAAAACAAAGGATTATATAAAAAAAATGAAAGTAATCATAAACGATTATGCGTTATCAAAAAATTTTAAAAAACTTATCACTAAACTTCTCAAAACTGCAAACAAATATTCCAAATTTAATCAAAGAAAAGTGCAAGTTGAGATAAGTTTTGTGGATAAAGAGCAAATAAGACTTCTCAACAAAACGGAGAGAAATGTGGACAAAGCAACCGACGTGTTGTCTTTTCCGACACTAAATTTAAAGCCATTACAAAAAATCAAAATAAAAGATTACAAAGACGATATTGACCTTGAGACCAAGCATCTTATGCTAGGCGATATAATAATTTGTGAAGAAGTCGCAAAGGAAAATGCCAAGGAATATGGGCACTCTTACGAAAGGGAACTTTGCTATCTTATCGTGCATGGCTTTTTGCATCTTTTAGGATATGACCATATGGAAGAAGAAGACAAAAAGGTCATGAGAGCACTAGAAGAAGCGGTGCTAAAAAAATATAAAATTACAAGGGAACAAAATGAAGATTAAATGTGGTCTTGTGGGCGTGGTGGGGCTCCCAAATGCGGGGAAAAGTAGCCTTGTAAACGCTCTTATTCAAGAAAAAGTCTCAATAGTGTCTCCAAAGCCTCAAACGACAAGAAACAACGTTATGGGGATATTAAATGACGACAACTCTCAAATTGTTTTTGTGGACACCCCAGGTCTAAACAAGTCGGATAGCGGACTCGGTGACTATATGCAAAAAAGCATTAAGGGTGCAATAAGTGACGTGAGTGCTATTTGTTTGGTTATAGACATTTTAAAGGGTGTTACAAAAAAAGACTTGCAACTTATTGACAATTTCTATTTGGCTAAAACTCCCGTCATTGTTGTTTTATCCAAGATTGACCTAGTTAGCGACGAAAAGATTGCAAAGACCATAGAAAGTTTTGTCCCTATCATAGACAAGTGTGAGGTTGTGCCTGTTTCTAGCCTTAAACATAAAAATCTTGACACGTTGCTTGACGTTGTCAAAAAATATTTGCCAGAAGTGGACGAGTCGGAAAAACTTTTTGATGAAGACTATTATACTGATAAACCCTTAAATTTTTTGGTGGCGGAAATTGTAAGAGAAAAGGCACTATATTTATTAAACGACGAGATTCCGCATGGTATAGCGGTTAAGGTGGAAAGTTTTAAAGAAGACGACACTTTGTGTACAATAGATTGCCTTATTGTGTGCGAAAAAGATTCCCACAAGGCCATTATTCTTGGCAAGCAAGGCGAAATGATAAAAAAAATAGGGCACAACGCTAGGGTTACCATACAAAAAATCGTTCAAAAAAAGGTCATACTCAATTTATTTGTTAAAGTCAAAAGAAATTGGCAAAATAATTTGGAGTTTTTGGATAGTTTAGGTTATAATATAAAAGACCTATGATATCGTAGTCTTTGGTGGCCGATTTAGGTCGTTATTTTGAACTTTTAAAAATTTTTTAAAGAAAAATAGTCCAAAATAAAAGGGAAAGGAAAATAATTTTATATATTATTAGGTTTTCCTACAAGGCTAAATTATTATATAAGATTAATTTATCCTAAAGTGCTTATTTTTTTCATTGCTAACTTTTGCAAATATTTTTGCCAATTAATTTGCAAAAACAAGAATAAATTTAACAATTTTTCGCATACTACAAAAACAAAGCGTTGCATATAAAAGGTTTTATAAAAGGAGATGTCTATGGGGCAAAAATTAGATGATAATGTAAAATTAGGTAAGATTTGCGACGGACTTTTTTATAAAACGGGCAACTTAGGATACAAGGTTTTGGGAGAACTTGTGACTATGCCCGAAAAAGAATTTGATAGGTATTTGTTGGAAGTGGAAGAATTGTGCAAAAATGACGGCATATCTCAAGATTTTGAATAATTTTTTGATATATTAAGTTAGAAAAATAAAAAATCTTCATTGATTTTGGCAAAAATATGGATAAAGTAGTAAAAGGTATTGTTTTAAAAGCAAAAGATTATAAAGAAAATGACAAATTGCTCACGATATTAACTTTGGAAGAAGGGAAAATTATCGTGCGGGCAAGGGGGGTAAAAAAGGCAACTTCAAAGTTGAAAGCCTTTTGCCAAGTCTTTTGCTTTGGCGAGTTTGAGCTCGTGAGTGGCAAGCCTTTTTTTATTTTGGCTGGGGTCAAAATGCTAGACAATTTTTATGCTTTGGCAACGGACTACGACAAGTTTTGTGTGGCGAGTGTTGTGCCTATTTTGCTTGATAAAATTTGTGTAGAAAATGAGATTTACACTGGGCTATTTTTGAGTGCTGTCAAGACGCTTTCGCTCGTAAATGTCGACGTCGTAGACGTGCATTTGCCTTTATCAAAATTTCTTCTCGACACCCTTTTTTTTGAAGGCGTGGAGTTTGATTTTTCTAGTGTCTCAAGGGATAATAATAGCAAAATTTTTCTTGACCTTGACAGCGGAGAGTTTGTGAACGAGGGACTAAATACAAACAATTTTGTAGAAGTAAGCCCCGCTATGCTCTCTGGATTAAAAATGATAAAGGACACCAATTTTGACAAGTTGCAAACAATAAAATTAAATAAAACTTTGCTTGAAAAAATTTATATTTTACTTCTCAAAAATGTCGCAAATAGATTTGAAATCAATTACAATTTGCTAAAGATTTGAAAAAAAATAAAATCGTCAACAAAATAATTATAGATTTTGCTATTGAGAGAATATCTATTAAGTTTGCTATAAATT
>CAVHMC010000017.1:0-15487 GCA_963636895.1 Oscillospiraceae bacterium
CGTGCTACATGACACCTAATTATACAACTGAAAGCGTGTATAGTGGTAGTGCAACTCAAATAGTCATATCAAATAGTGTAGAGAATATTCTTTATAGAGCTTTTTATTACAAATCAACAATAACAAACGTAGTCATACCACAAAGTGTGAAGATAATTGGATCAACGGGTGACGACTGGTATGGGTCGTTTGAAGATTGCTATGGACTCACTAGAATAGACCTGCCAAATAGTGTGACGAGTATCGGTCGTGAATCTTTCCATGGTTGCAGTAGCCTTACGAATGTGACGATAGGAAGTGGTGTGACGAGTATCGGTTATCAATCTTTCCATGGTTGCAGTAGCCTTACGAATGTGACGATAGGAAGTGGTGTGACGAGTATCGGTTATCAATCTTTCCATGGTTGCAGTAGCCTTACGAATGTGACGATAGGAAGTGGTGTGACGAGTATCGGTTATCAATCTTTCCATGGTTGCAGTAGCCTTACGAATGTGACGATAGGAAGTGGTGTGACGAGTATCGGTTATCAATCTTTCCATGGTTGCAGTAGCCTTACGAATGTGACGATAGGAAGTGGTGTGACGAGTATAGGGAGTGAAGCTTTCAGTAATTGCAGTAGGAATCTAGAGTCTATCACGGTAGCAAGTGGGAACACAACATACTATTCTTCGGGTAATTGTCTTATAGAGACGTCAACAAAGACATTAATATTGGGTTGCAAAAATTCTACGATACCAAGCGATGTGACGAGTATAGGGAATGATGCTTTCTCTTCTTGCAGTGGTCTTACGAGTATAACAATACCTAATGGCGTTACGAGTATAGGGAGCTCCGCTTTTTATAGATGCGAAAGTTTGACCGGTATAACAATACCTAGTGGCGTTACGAGTATAGGGGGGGGCGCTTTCGCCTATTGCAGTAATCTTACGAGTATATCAATACCCGATACTGTCGTTCAAGTGGGGAGCGCAACTGTTTTCTCTTATACCGATAATTTGACCTATTACACATATGGAAATGCAAAATATTTAGGAAACAGTAGCAATAACTATGTGATTTTAGTGAATGCGACGTCGACAAGTATAACGTCATGCAATATACATAGTTCGACGAAGGTAATAGCCCCTGAAGCTTTCAAGGATTGCAGTAATCTCGCAGGTTCAATTACAATTCCTAATAGTGTGAAAAGTATAGGATATTATGCTTTCTATGGTTGCAGTAGTATTACAGGTTTGACGATAGGTAGTGGTGTGGCGGAAATCGAGCACTATACTTTCTATAATTGCAAATCTTTAAAGAGCCTCTCGATAGGTAGTGGCGTGAAAAGTTTAGGTTATCTTGCTTTCGGTGGTTGCAGTAGCCTTACAAGTATATCAATACCTGGCAATGTGGCGAGTGTAGGGCAAAATGCTTTTGGTGGTTGCACAAGTGCAACAAGTATATCGATGGCTAGTGGTGTGACGAGTATAGGCGAGCAGGCTTTCTATAATTGCAGTAGTCTAACAAGTGTATCAATACCCAATAGCTTGGAGAGAATAGGGGAGGATGCTTTTCTCAAATGTGATAAATTGACCTATTACACATATAGCAATGCGAAATATCTAGGAAACAGCAGCAATAGATATGTAGTTTTGATGGTCGCGACATCGACAAGTATAACGTCATGCACGATACATAGTTCAACAAGAGTTATAGGTGTTGAAGCTTTCAAAGATTGCGATAGTCTTACAAAAATAACAATACCTAGTTATGTGAAGAGCATAGGGAGTGAGGCTTTCTATGATTGCGATGGTCTTACGACTGTGTCGATAGGTAGTAGTGTAATATATATTGAGGAAAACGCTTTTTGTAATTGCAGTAAAATCACGAGTATAACAATACCCACTAGTGTGACGTATTTGGGGAAATGTGCTTTCTACTGTACGGGGCTTACGACAGCAACCTTTGCCGATACGAGCCACTCTTGGAAGATTACTTATTATGGGGTGGTAAAGATGTCTGCCTATTATCCAACAAACACAAGTACCAACGCATCGTATTTAAAATCGACTTATGCATGGCAAATCGACTGGACAAAAAATAGTTAGTAAAAAGTCTCTCAGTCCTGACGGACAGCCCCCCCCTTGCTATGGGGGCTATTCTTTTATAAATTACTACTTTCATATACAAGGGACGGTACATAATAGGCGGTCGAGTGGAAGATAGCGCCCGCCCTGAAAGGGTGTGGGGGCTAGACCCGCTCGGTCGCCGGGTGAAAAGGCAAGGCAAAGCGTTTGACAGTGGGTATAAAAAACATTAAAATAATGTTATGACAAATTACAAAGAAGAAATACTAAACATTTTAAACGAGCGAGTTTCGTCGCACAAGGGGTTTGACGGGCTGGCTAGTTTTTTATCAAAAAAAACGGGTTGTGATGAGACGCAAGCAAAGGCGATTTTGAGTGAACTTTTAAGTGAAGGCGAGATATATGAGTTCTCACGTGGAAGATTTGCGGGGAGTAGACTTTTGGGGCTTGTAAAGGGAAAATTTAGTTACACCAACGAGCGATTTGGCTTTGTTTTGAACGACGACGGAGACATTTTTATCCCCAAAAAAGATAGCATGGGGGCTTTTGACGGGGACACCGTTTTGTGCAAAGTTATGGGCAGGGCTTACAAGGACAAAAAGCGAGAAGGGAAAATTGTGCAGATAATTTCTCGAGATAACGACGGGCTAGTGGGGACTTTTTATGTGCAAAATGGGCTAAATTTTGTTGAACTTGACAAGAAAGACATTGACGTACGCATTGCACCAAAGGACACGATGGGGGCAAGAGTGCAAGACAAGGTGGTGGTGGACATTTTGTCGTACAAGTCGGGCAAGCCTGTGGGGCGAGTGGTGGAAGTTATCGGCAACCTAAGCGAAAAAGGGGCGGACATAAAGTGGCTGTTGAGAACGTACAAGGTGAGAGATGTTTTTCCAAAAGATGTAATTGAATATGCCAAGAAAGTGCCACAAGAAGTGGTTTTGAAAGAAGGGAACACAAGACGCGACTTGCGGGACGAAATGATAGTGACGATTGATGGCGAAGATGCAAAAGACCTAGACGATGCGGTGATTGTGACAAAAAATGCTGACGGGACTTTTAAACTTGGTGTGCATATTGCCGACGTGGGCGAATACGTACGACTTAACAATTTGCTTGACCAAGAAGCGTACAAAAGGGCGACGAGTATATATTTTTTGGACCAAGTCATTCCTATGCTTCCAAAAGAGTTGAGCAACGGGATTTGTTCTCTCAACCCACACGTAGACAGGCTGGCACTTTCCGTTGAAATGATGATTGATAAAGACGGAAATGTCACGAAAAGCGAGATTTTTGAAAGCGTGATAAATAGCAAACATAGGCTAAATTACAACCAAGTGTTGCGACTTCTTGACGGGGACAAAAAAGAGCAAGAAAATTTGAAAGATATAAAACAAATGCTTTTTGATATGCTTGAATTGTCGCAAATTTTGGAAAATAGACGCAAAAAGTGCGGTATGCTCAATTTTGAAATTCCAGAAGGGGAAGTCATTGTCGACGAAAAGGGAAAGCCTGTCAAAATCGAGAAAAGATTTGCTACAAAGTCGACGAAAATTATTGAAACTTTTATGGTCGTTGCAAATGAAACCGTTGCAAAAACTTTTGAAAATTTGAAAATTCCTTTTGTTTATCGTGTGCATGAAAAACCCGATAGTGAAAAAATAGCGACATTCTTCAATTTTATTGGGACGTTGGGGCTTAAAATTCCAAGCGGAAAAAAGGACCTTGAACCTATCGACTTGCAAGGGGTTTTGGGACAAGTTGAAGGGGAAAATGTGAAAGGTGTCGTTAATATGATGATGCTTAGAAGCCTTAAAAAAGCAAAATATCTCAACAAATGCTTGGGGCATTTTGGCATGGCACTTGACTATTATTGCCATTTTACGTCTCCTATTAGGAGATACCCAGACTTGACTATTCATAGGATAATAAAGGAATGGTTACACAAAAATAATAGCTTTATAACGTCTAGCGAAATGGCTGATTTTGTGGTAAAAGCAAGTGAGCAATCTAGCACGCAAGAAAAGTTGAGCGAGGACGTGGAAAGAGCGATAACCGACTACAAAAAGTGCGAGTATATGGAGAATTTTATTGGGGAAGCTTTTGAGGGAATTATAAGCGGGGTAAGAGAAAAAGGCTTTTATGTGGAACTTGACAACACTTGCGAAGGGCTTGTCAGTGTGAGTAGTTTAAAAGATGATTTCTATACCTATGACGAAGAAAGTTTGAGCCTTGTGTCGCACAACAATTATTATAAAATAGGCGAAAAGGTGGAAGTAAAACTAGTGGGTGTAAATAAAAAAGATAGAAAGATTGATTTTGAAGTCGTGAGAAAAATAAGATAATAGGGAAAATGTGTAAACGGTGCGGGAGTGGCCCGCCCTCTCCGCTAAGAGCGGAGAGAGGGCGGGCGGGCAAGTTGCTCTGCAACTTGCATTTTTGCGAAAAAGTGTACTTTTTTCGCAAAAACACTCCCGCACCGACTTGCTTTTATATACAACTATTTTAAGGAACCCGAGTAGTCAAGTTAAAGTTTAATTGTTTTTACTTGCTTGCTTTTTATTTTTACCTATGCTACACTACACAAGGAGTTAAGGAATGAGTGTAGTAGCAACCAACAAATATGCAAAATTCAACTATTTTTTGCTAGAAACTTACGAAGCGGGCATTGTTTTGTCGGGTAGCGAGATAAAATCAGTCAGACAAAATGGTATGACGTTAAACGAAAGTTTTATATTGGTGGGGCAAAACAAAGTCGTACTAAAAAATTCTTTTATCAAACCTTATCAAACAACAAACGGGTTTTCACTCAAAGCGGATAGGGATAGAGACTTGCTTTTGCATCAAAATGAAATTTTAAAAATAAAGCAAGCGGTTGACAAAAAAGGCTTGACGGTTGTGCCGGTTAAAGCATATCTAAAAGGCAATCTTCTTAAACTCGAAATAGCTCTTGCAAAAGGTAAAAAACTTTTCGACAAAAAACAAGATAAAAAGGAAAAGGATATTGCACGCACCGAAGCAAGAGATTTGCTAACTAAGGGGGTGTAAGGCTTCGACAGGGCGATTGAAGAAAACTATAAGCGTGGGGTAGAAGGCTAAAAGACTACCTAAAAAATTTTAGCAAAAATTTAAGTGCAAATAACACTTCTAATGCTGTGACAGCTATGGCTGCCTAATAGAGAAATCTCTACAGCCGTTTCGCAAATTATGGCTTTCTTGCTCCATATTGCGAGGCGTCAAAAAAGCAAGGAGACTTTATCTAGTGTTCGATAGATAATTTTACTTAGAACTCGTCAAAGGCCATTTTGTTTCTTTCAACCTTTGATTAAATAAAAAAGATAACTATCCACGTAGAAAGTAGTTTTTTTGTCGTTTTGGACACGAGTTCAATTCTCGTCACCTCCACCAAATTGAAAAAGGTCTTTTAGATTAAAAGTTTGAAATCAAGGTAACGTTTGATAGTTGCACTTTCAAAAAATTTAATCATAAAAGACTTTTTTTGTAGAAAGACATTAATAGGCAATTTTTTCTTGTTTTGAATAGAAGATTTAAGTCTTTTTTAGTACACTCAAAATTACATCAACGATATTTTTGTTGCCGTCGGTAAAGGAAGATATGTTGCTAGCATTTTTACTATTAAAAAATAGATAGTCTATGTTGTCTACAAGTGTTTTTGGTGTTAAATTCTCTTGATAAAGAACTCTTGCGAGATTTTTTTCTTCAAAGTATTTTGCATTGTCCACTTGGTCTCCACGAGAAGTGGAACTCTTGGGGAGCGGAATAAGGAGCATGGGCTTTTTGAGATAAAGCAACTCGCATATTGCATTGCTACCCGCACGAGAGACCACCACATTTGACAAGGCAAAGAGATGTTCTATTTGCGAGCAAAACTCCATTTGACAATAGTTAGGAGAAGATATTTTTTTACCTTTATTTTTGCCAACCAAATGGATAACGTTGTATTTTTTTGTAAGTTGTGGCAAAGTTTCATAGACTACATTGTTTAAACTCTCGGCTCCAGTTGAACCCCCTGTGATAAGAACAAAAGGCAAAGTGTCTTGCAATTTTGTCAAGGCAAGACCTTTTGACCTAACGCCATTCTTCAATTCATTCCGTATCGGAGAGCCTGTGCAAATTGCTTTGCCTAGATTTTCGCTTGTTTTTTCAAAAGTTGTACACATTTTTGAAGAAACCTTGTAAATAATTTTGTTGGCTTTTCCCATTGTCATATCAGACTCGTGCGATACAACAGGAATTTTTAGCAAATACGAAGCAAGACACACAGGGAGAGACACATATCCGCCTTTAGAAAACACCACGTCGGGTTTAATTTTTTTTAACATTTTTTTAGTTTTATGCACGCAACTAAGCAATTTGAAAGGGAGAAAAATGTTGCAAATTTTACAAGACAAGTTTTTCTTGCAAACGGGAATTTTGACATATTTTACGTCATTTATTTTGGAAATAAGTTCCTTTTCAAGGCCGTTTCCTCCAAAATAATAAATAGTGTCAAAATGTTTTTTGAGTTCGGGCAAAAGGCTAATATTTGGAATAACGTGTCCGCCCGTCCCACCACCTGTCAATACAATTTTCATATTATTATTGTATGCTAAAGATTTAAATATAATCATATTAATAATTCCATTTTAAAAATTTTACAATTAAAGAATTTATAAATGAACAGATTTGTTTTGCCGTTGCAGAATTGATGCCTATTGAAAATTTTTATAATTTTTTATAAATAAGTCAAAGTTTAGAATAAACAAATTCTTTATGTATTTTTGTTAATTTCTTAACCTTTTATAAAATTTTGGGTCTTTATTTTTTTATTTTAGTATGTTATAATCAAGGCATGAGTTGTATGTTGGGTTTAGCAAGTGGATATATTGTGGGAATTGTTCTAGGTGTTCTAATAATTGGGGCAATAGTTTTGTTTTGTGTTTTGGTGCCTGTAAAAGAGTATTTTAAGTGCCTATTTTCCAAATGTCATGTGGGGGCATTCACTTTGCGTGCTTTGAAGATGCGCAATCTTCCATGTTCGCTTATAACGGAGTGGTACATTTATGCTAGACATACGGGGCTAAATATAAATTTAAAAGATTTGGTTAGTCATTATGGCAGTGGTGGAAATTTGCAAAACGTGGTGAGTGGGCTTGTGTATGCACAAAATGCAAGTGTAGATTTGTCTTTTGACAGTGCAAAGACTCTTGACCTTGAAGGGCGTGACATAAAAGAGATAATTGAAGAGTGCATTAAGGTAAGGACCTTTGAAACGGGAGACTTTACAACCGTTTCTTGTGACGAAATCGAAGTGATTTTTAACGTTCAAATTAGCGTCAAAACAAATTTAAATAAACTCATTGGTGGAGTAAGGGAAGAAACTTTGCTATCTAGGGTCAAGGAACTTTTTATTTGCATGGTGGCAGAAGATAATGCAAACGACGCTTTGAAGTGTTGCGAAGCCTATGCCAAAAATGTTGAACTAAAAGAGATAGACAAGGATAGTTTTTTTGAACTTGTTGGCGTAAACGTTGTAAATGCAACACTTGGCAAAGATTATGGATACGAAAAGACCTTGCTAGACGACGAGCATAAAGAACGATTGTCTATGATAGAAACTCAAAAAGAAAAAGCACAAAAGGAACTTGACGAACAAAATTTAAAGACAAAAGTCCAACAAGAGATGCTTGATAAGGCACGTGCCGAAAAGGAAATGTCTCTTAACGTGATAAACAAGGTTAACGAAGGCAAAATAACTATGGTGGACTACTACAAACTTCAAAATTTGATAGCGGACACTGAGATGAGAAAGTCTATTTTAGAAAGTCTTTCATCGGACAATAAATCTGCAAAATAAATTAGTATAAATTTGCAAAATAAAATAATATAATAAAGAATAAAAGGAGAGCAAAATGGATAAATGGATAATTATACTTTTTATATGTATAGTGCTTTTTCTGCTTTCCTATTGTTTGTTGTATCGCAAAAGAGTGTCAAACTTCTTTAAACTTGTTGGTGGCGGGATAAAGTCTTTTTTTGGGCTTTTTAAGGGAAAAAAGAAAGCAAAGGTCACAAAAGAGCAAAAGAAAAATAGGGCTACAAAAAGTGAATTGCAATCTAGACCTGTGCTTCTTCTTCCCAAGGCTACAAAAGAAGATAAAAAGGAAAAGCAAAGTGAAAAGGAGCAACCTACACCTACAAAAGAGACACAACAAAAGAATGCTCAAGATATCATAAAGACGGGCGGGAAATTTGTGGCTTCCAGCGAAAAATTGCTTAGTGAACAACAATTTGAAGAAAAAAAACAAGCCATGAAGGACGACTTTGACAAATTTCTTGACGAACTTGAAGAACAAGATAATGCAGATGATTTGGAAGATTATTTTGATGAAGATAACGAAAGTGATGATGACAAATTGGAGAGCGAGTTTAAGGATAGAGTCAAAAAGAATAATTCTGTTAACGTCGATGGCGAAAATGTAGACTTGTCAAAACTTCCACCAAAAATTAGGCGTCTTTTGCTTTCTGGCATGCTTGATAGAAAGGGTGACGAATAAAAATTTATTTGATAGTTTGAATTTTATTTGCAAAATTTATCTAATATATGATATTCTTCCAAAGGAAGAAAAATATGAAGTATAAAATAATAAGTTATGATACGTTGTCCATAAAAGATTTTGAGCAATTTGACGTAAAGGTTATCATTTTCGATTTTGACTATACACTCTATCAAAATTTAAATTGGGGTGAAGATTGGTATGACAACGTTATATGTCCCTTAAGACGAATGTTGGCCTTTTTGACAATGGACGAGTTTAAGAGATTGTGTGATAAATATAATGTAAGGAGCAATAGGGTTTTTGAAAATACTTGCTTAATGATAAAAAACGAAAAACTGCCTTGTTCCATAAAAGATTTTCGTGATTTGACACAAACTTTTAGGTTTGAAGCCGATTATGAGAACGCAAGGCTTTTTCCAAGTGAATTACTTAAAAAATTGGGAGAAACGCACTCCCTTTATGTCGTGTCAAACACCGCTGAAAGCAAGATTAGATTTGATTGCGACAAGATGCACCTTGACTTGAGCCCTTTTAAAGGGGTTTATCAAAATAGGTTTGACGAAAACGATTTGTCCAAGGCCCCCGACTTTAAAGCGATAGCGGACAAGGAAGGGGTGAAGTGTAGCGACGTGCTGGTGGTGGGCGATAGTGAGATACACGACTTGGAACCCGCGACAAGACTTGGCATGCAAACTTTGCTAATGTTGAGAGAGTGATTTTTTATTTATGGCTAGTTTCAAAGAGACTAGCCCTTTTATTTTATCAACCTATTTTTTACATTTTATACTTTTCAATTTTTTTACTCTATTTTGTTATTTTATTCTATTATTTTATTTTTCTATCCATTTTTGTATTTTTTTTGATATAGGGAGTATTTTTTATGATAGCGACACAAAATTGACTTTTTTTTATTCTTTTAGGAATAAAGGAAAATTTTTAACAGTATCGTTGTGTTTTTTTGATAAAGACGTTAAATAATTTATTTTTTTTAAAAAAACTAGTAATTTGAATATAATTTTTGTATAAAAACGATTTAAAATTTTGTAAAAATTAGGTTTTTCAATTTGAAAATAAGAAAAAATGTGTTAAAATTGTGTTGAGAATTATACTTTAGGAGTTTAAAATTGGGTAGTTATAACGCAAAAGATTTGGTTGTTTTGGAAGGCTTAGACGCTGTGAGACTTCGCCCGGGCATGTACATTGGGTCGACGGGAAGCAAGGGCGTTCACCATATTTTGTGGGAAATTGTTGACAATAGTATCGACGAGATTACAAATGGTTTTGGCGGGCATATCGCTGTCACCTTGCACAAAGATGGCTCTGCTACAGTGGAAGACGATGGGCGTGGTATACCTGTGGATATTCACCCTCAATACAAAATTTCGGGGGCGGAACTTGTTTTTACCAAATTGCATGCGGGCGGTAAATTTGACTCGCACAACTATTCCTATTCGGGCGGTCTTCATGGTGTGGGGGCTAGTGTAACAAACGCACTTAGCGAATATTTAAATTGTGAGATTGCAAAAGACGGCAAGTTGTATGAGATTGCGTTTGAAAGTGTTGCGGACAAAAAGGGTAAGGTGCATGGTGGTGTAAAGTGTAAAGATTTGACTTGCATTGGAAGCACCAATAAAACAGGCACAAAAATAACCTTTATGCCAGATAAACGAATTTTTGGTGCAAATACACTTGAAAGTGGTGTTATAAAAAAGAGATTGAAAGAACTTGCCTTTTTAAATAAGGGCTTGGAACTTGTTTTTGTTGACGAAAAGGAAAATAAAGAAAGTATATACAAATTTGATGGCGGGTTGGTCGACTTTATTAATTATTTAAATGACGCAAAGACTCCACTTTTCAAAAACCCTATTTTTGTGGAAGCAGAAGACGATAGGCTCAAGATGTCTGTTGCCATTGTGTATACAAGCGATTACACCGATAGTGTGTTCTCGTATGTCAACAATATTCCAACAACCGAAGGCGGGACTCACGAGGTCGGGTTTAGAAATGGACTTACAAAAGTTTTGAATTTAGTTGCAAGAAAATTAAACATTTTGAAGGAAAAAGACGACAACCTTTTAGGAGAAGACTATAAGGAAGGTTTGAGTGCTGTTTTGTCAATAAAGATGCGGGATATTGAGTTTGAAGGGCAAACCAAGACAAAACTCGGCAACCCAGAAGTCAAGGGCATTGTCGAGAATATGATTATCAAGGAGCTTACAAGATTTTTTGATAAAAAAGAGAATTTGTCCGTAGCACAAAGTATTTTTGAAAAAGCAAAAGAAGCACAAAAAGCAAGACTCGCTGCCAAAAAAGCAAAAGAAGTGACAAGGGCAAAAAATAGCATTGAGAATTCGTCTCTTGTTGGTAAACTTGCCAATTGCTCGGGTAGAAAACCAGAACTTAACGAACTGTTTATCGTCGAAGGGGACAGTGCTGGAGGCAGTGCAAAACAAGCGAGAGACCGCGGTTATCAAGCCATTTTGCCACTTAAGGGAAAGCCACTTAATGCGGAGAAAAAACGTCTTGAGCAAGTGCTTGCAAATGAAGAAATAAGGACAATTATTGCAACACTTGGGACAGGAATTGGAGAAGATTTTTCGCTAAAGGACTTAAAGTTTTACAAAGTTATTATTTTGTCCGATGCCGACCAAGATGGTGCACATATTAGGGCGATACTTCTTACCTTCTTTTATAGGTATATGAAGGAACTTATCACAAACGGGCACGTTTACATTGGGCTCCCACCACTATATAAGGTGGAGAAAAAGGGTGAGACGGAGTATGTGTATTCGGATAGAGAGTTGCCTGACGTGATTAAAAAATTTGGCAAGGGATACACAATTCAAAGATATAAGGGACTTGGGGAAATGAACCCAGAGCAACTTTGGGAGACGACCATGGACCCAAACAAACGCACGCTTGTGAGAGTGGGGGTTGATGACGTTGCAAATGCGGAACTCCTTATCACTACTCTTATGGGGAATGATATTGATGCAAGGAAAAAGTATCTTGCACAATATGTTGATTTTAACAAACAAGACAATTTTATGAATATTGACGAAAGGAAATAATTATGGACAACTTTCCGCCTGACGATGAAGGGAAAAACAAGATTATCGACGGACAGATGGACATTGGGGAACTTCTTTTTAGACCTATTGAAGATGGGGACAAGGAGCCCCAACGTGAAAAGGGTCTGGCCAAGGGACAAATTAGATTTGATTTTTTAGATATTGACGAGGAAAAAATGAAGAAAAAAGACGACGAAAAGCAAAAATTGCTAAACAAATTGAATAAAAACTCTCGAGACGAAAGGGAAGAAAAAGAGTTGGGACTACTAAAAAAGGTGTCCCAAGATTTGCCAAGTCAAGAAGATAAAACAAAGAAGACACCTAAAAAGGAAAATTTAAAAGATAAAATTTTGTCAAAAGTCTCTCAAACGGAAGATAAAAAGTTAAAGGCGAAAGAAAAAAATGAAGAAAAGGACAAAAAATCTTTAAAGACGACAAAGAAAGAACAAATCGTAGAGGATATTGAGAAAATAAAAGAAAAAGGTGCTGAAAGAAAGACCAAAATTGAAAATAAAAAAGCAAAGAAAGATGACGAGATTTTGGAGACAGATATTTTCTTTCAAGATGCGGACAGTATAAAGACAAGGGCTGAGATAGAGAGCCTAAATAAAGATTTTGAAGAAGTGGATAGGTCTGTTGGGAGTGACGTCTTTGGAAGTGTTCGAGAAGTAAAGACAACTGATGTTGAAAATGTGTACACAGACTCCGCTCCAGAAGAAATTGTAGATGGCGTATTATACAAGAGCCTTGATGCTGTTTTGCACGAATCTATGATACCTTATTCCGAGCATGTTATTTTGGATAGGGCTCTTCCTAGAGTTGAAGACGGGCTGAAGCCTGTTCAACGTAGAATTTTGTATGATATGTTGGAACTTGGCAACCTTCCTGACAAGCCTTTCAAAAAATCGGCTCGTATTGTGGGTGACTGCCTTGGTAAATATCACCCACATGGCGACTCGTCTGTTTACGACGCACTTGTCCGCATGGCACAACCTTTCAATTTTAATGAAGTTTTGGTGCAAGGGCATGGCAATTTTGGTAGTGTAGATGGCGATGGTGCAGCCGCAATGCGTTATACGGAGGCAAGATTGTCGCCTTTGGCACTAGAACTTTTGCGAGACCTTGATAAAAACACTGTAAAATGGGGCTTAAACTTTGACGATACCTTAAAAGAACCTGAAATGTTGCCGGGTAGATTTCCAAACCTTCTTGTCAACGGGTCTACGGGTATCGCTGTTGGGCTTGCTACAAATATTCCACCACACAATCTTGGCGAATGTATTGACGGGGTGGTGGCATATATTGACAATCCAAAAATAACTTTAAAGGAAATGCTAAAGATTATCAAAGGTCCAGACTTCCCAACGGGTGGATATATTTTGAGCAATTCCGAACTTTATCAAGCCTACGAGACAGGGCGTGGCAAACTCTATGTAAGAGCAAAAATGCACATAGAAGGTACGGATAAAAAGAGTATTGTTATAACCGAACTCCCTTATCAAGTCAACAAGGCAAATTTACTTCAAAAAATTGCACAACTAAAAGAAGACGAAAAATATAATTTAACTGGCATACAAGAAATTCGTGACGAGTCGGATAGAGATGGTATGCGGGCGGTGATTAGGCTTAAAAAAGATGCGAGTGTTACCAAAATTTACAATTCTTTGTTAAAAAATACCGAACTTCAAGGTACTTTTGGCGTCAACATGGTCGCCATTGCGGGCGGAAAACCAAAACAAATGGGACTTCTTGACATAATTTCCTATTATGCGGAGTATCAAAGGGAAGTTGTGCTTCGTCGTACAAAATACGACTTAGAGCAAGCAAAAGAAAGGGCCCATATTTTGCAAGGGCTTATCATTGCCATAAAAAATATTGATGCCGTTGTAAAAATTATCAAAACTTCTCAAAATACAACAGAAGCAAAGGCTAGGTTGAAAGAAAAATTTAGTCTAAGCGATAGGCAGGCACAAGCTATCCTTGATATGCGTCTTGCAAGGCTTACAAGTCTTGAAGTATATAAACTCGAGACGGAACTCAAAGAACTTGAAGAACTTATCAAAAAATACACCGAAATTGTCGGCTCAACAAAAAAACAATTTGCAGTAGTCAAAAGCGAAATGCTTGCAATCAAAAAACAATACAAGAGAGATAGGGTGACAACATATCTCAACGAGTCAAGCGAACTTAAAGTAGAAGAAGAAAAAGAAAAAATAGTTGAAGTAAAGGAATATATGTTCCTTAAAACTGCCGATGAAAAATTGAAAGCGGTGAGTTTGAAAAATTACAAGGCATCTAATAGAGAAATTGGTGAAAACACTGAGCCAAGTGACATTGTGACACTTGCTCTCAAAACAAATAGCCTGTCTACAATACTTGCCTTTACAAATTTTGGCAATTGTCACAAAATTAAAATGTCACAAGTAAACGAGACAAAATATCGCGACAAGGGTGTTGACGATTGGGTTATTTTCAAAACCTTGCAAAAGAATGAGAACATCGTGGCTTTATTTAACGAAGAAGATATGGAAAAGCCGGGCAACCTAATGTTTTACTCCAAATTCGGCATGATAAAAAAGACGGAAAAGAAGGAATACATGCTTCTCAAGGCGTCATATCAAGCAATGAAACTAAGAGATGGTGACGAGCTTATCAAGGTTGAAGAAGAAAAACAAATAAACTACAATTTGGCCTTTGTTACAAAAGAAGGCATGGTTCTCAATGCCAAGACCGACGATATTCCGCTTCAAGGTCGTGTGGCAGGTGGCGTGAAAGGGATAAATCTTTCTGGCAACGACTATTGTAGGTGTGTTGAAAGTAGCGAAAACATGGAAGGAGAACTTGTTGTCATAACTGCAAGCGGGCAATGCAAACGTGTTATCCTTGCCACGATTGACGAAAGTGCAAGATATAGAAAGGGGATAAAAATTTCTGGTGAAGATGTGGCGTTTTGCACCCTTGTAAAAAAGCCTGTGACAATTTGCGTGGTGGATAAGGAAAATAATTTGTTCTACAAGTCAAGCGACCTTGTGCATATTATGTCAAGACTCGACAAGGGCAAACCTTTTGAAAAGACAAAGAAAACCATGTCTGTTTCAAAAACATATATCGCGATTGAATAGTCTGTATTTTCAATAATTTTAGAGGCATAAAAATTTTTCTTATTGCAAAAATAATTATTTTTAAAATCAATTAAAAATTTAGAAAAAATAGCAAATAAAATTGTAAATATGTCAAAAACATTCAAATTTTTAAAGTTTTTAATCTATTTATGACAAGTTTTGTAAAGCTTAAGGTTAAACGGCTCATTTTGTCTTGTAAAAATCAAAAAATTTTTGACAGTTGCTCAAAATTGATACTACAAATAAAATTTTGAAAAAATCGCGTAATTTGTTTGACAAATGTAGTTGGGTATTGTATATTGAAAATGTCCATAAAGAGTGTGCGAGGGACAGCCCCTATGACCACACAGCAACCGGGCTATCAGGCTAAGGTGCTAATGGCTGAACTATGGGACCTCTCTTTTTTGTTTTTTTGGTAAAAGTTCATCGGCGACGATGAACTTTTATCTTATAAATATTTGCCAATTAAAACACATAAAGAAAAAATGTGATAGAAACAAAAAATGCAAGGAAGAAATTCAAGAAATGTGAGAGCGACAAAAAAGCAAAAGAACAAAAAGCAAAAAGAACAAAAAATGTGGGGAAAACAAAAAAACAAGAAATAGGGAAAAAAATAAGATAATCAAGGGAAAAATAAAAAACAAAAGAAAACAAAAGATCCAATGGCA
>CAVHMC010000018.1:0-15349 GCA_963636895.1 Oscillospiraceae bacterium
TATTTTTATATCTTAAAAATTTTATCAAATATTTATTTTTTATTGTTCTTTATTAAAATATTTTTTTAAGGCGGAAACAATCTTTTTTTCAAGACTAATGCTATTGGTACATTTATCAAAAATTTGCAAATCACAATGACTTTTGCAAAAATCAAGACGATTTTGCAAGGATAAAAGAAGCACTTTTCTTTCTTGGTCGGTCAATCTACTTTTGTTTGCAATGTACGAGTGTATATCTTTTTGCTTGCCATCTACAAACACAACATAGCCATTTTGCGACAACTTTTCACAATTTGTGTCGCTTGCATAGATGGAAAGCGGGATATAGACAAGAGCATTTTCGTAATGGGATATTTCAAGCATAATGTTTTCTTTAAGTGTGTTTAGATATTCAATTCCACAAAGGTTTGCAATGTTTTTTTCGCTATTTGTTAAATAATATTCAATGAGTGCCTCGGTGTCGGCAAAAAAAAGGTCAAAAAAACTTGCTAATTTTTTGGCAGTCACTTTTATTACACTTTCGTTAAAGCCCACTAAAATTATGTTTGTCTTCAAGTTTTCTTCCCCTTTTGATAGACTTTTTAACAAAATATCAACGATTTTAGGTATTGTAACACAAAAAAAAGGTGTTGTAAAACTATCATTTGATATTTTTTACAACAAAAGTCGAGTTATACCTTTAAAATGAAATCAAAAGGAAGTTTTTAATTTAATTTTCATTTGATTTTTCTTCTTCAAATCACAAATTATAGATAGCAATATATTTAAAAATATTAATACAACGTAGCAAAATGCCAAAAATTTTTTTAGTCTCAATAATCACAATTTCGCTTAAAATACAAATTGCTAAACAAAATTTTCAACATTATGCTTTTTGGGAAAACTTTTTTTACATATATAAAATCAACGCAACATGTAATTGTAAATATATTGTTGTGCATAGCCAGAATATTTGCCGAAAATACTTACGAAATAATCTGAAATCTTACTATCCGAGCGTGGAACATCGCAAAACTCCTTATAAGCCTTTCTTATCCAAGTGTCAACCGGAAAAACGTCTGTACGGGTAAAACCAAAAAACAAAATGCAGTCGGCTACCTTTCTACCCACCCCACAAAGTGTCATAAGTTTTTCTCGCAAATCACTTGTTGAAAGAGTTGCTAACCTCTCCATATCAAAATCGCTTTCACCTAGCATTTTTATAGATTTTACAAGATACTCACTTCTATATCCGCACCCAATTTCGTGAAAATCGTCTAAGGTGGCTTTTTCTAATTGATTAAGTGTCGGAAAAGCATACAACCCGTTTGGCAATTTGTTACCAAAATTTTTACACAACAAATTTAGCGTTTTTGTTATCCGCTTTATGTTATTATTGCTTGAAATAATAAAACTTATAATTGTTTGAAGTTTGTCTTGACGTAAAATTCTCAAATTTTTACCCGTCACCAAATATTTCTCAAAATTTGGATAAATTTTGCACAACTCTTGTTTTATTTTGTCATAATTTGTAGAAAAATCAAAATAATTGTAGAAAAAATCTACGTCTTTTGTAAAAATTGTTGTCTTATTATCATCAACAACTATCTTGGCAATTTTTCTACCCGACACAACATATATTTCTCCACTATCTAAAATCGTATAACTAAAAGTTTGCCCACATTGCAAAGTATCTAGCACATTAAATATGGAGTTTTCTACAACAATTTTATCTTTATAAACTTTCATTTGCTTTCCTATATGCAAATTATAGCATATAAAATCAAAAAAGTTGAGAACTTTTATTTGACTTTTAATTTTGACATATTTGAGTTTGTTTTTGTTCCTTGCCCAAGGTCTTTTAAAACGGTAGAACTAAAACGTGTGAGTTTATGAGATAAAAACTCTTTTTCGGACAAAGAATAATCTTTTGCTTTTTCTAGTAATGTCAAAAAGTCGTAGTTGCAATTGCCAAAAAGATAGTTGGCGAGCGAGCCGGGGATTGTATTGACTTCATTAAAATATAATTTCTGCCCTTTTGTATCAAACAAAAAATCAAGACGCACAATGCCACGCAAATTTAGCAATTTATATATTTTTATTGCCATTTTCTCTATTTTTGTTTGAAGACTTATATCAATTTTTGCCGGTACAACACGTGGAGTGCCAGACATACCCTTTGCACCACCTTGAGACATATATTTTCCTTCAAAACTGAGTATTGCATGGTCAGGCACAACTTGTTCTATGTTTGAAACTTCGCACGAAAAAGCGTTCCCCACCAAAGCGATATTATATTCAACAAGATTTTGCACTGCACTTTCAACAAGCACTTCAAAATCAAACATAAAGGCAAAATCTATCGCATCTTTTAACTCTTTTTTGTTTTCACAGAACGTTACTCCAATACTACTTCCAAGACTATTTGGCTTGACAATTAAAGGAAATTTTAGATGAGAAACTTTTTTTTCAATTAATTTAAAATCAGCGGACTTGTCGTTTTCTTTAAGTAATATGCTCAAAACTGTGGGGACGCCCTGCAACTTGCATAAATTTTTGGTCAAATATTTGTTGGTACAAATGCTACTCCCTAGCACTCCACAACTAGAATAAGGAATGTTGCACACATCAAGCAACCCTTGCACGCAACCGTTTTCTCCAAACGAGCCATGCAACGCCAAAAAAGCAAAATCTATTGTAATCTTTTTATTAAAAAATTGATTTATTTTTATGCCCTTTAGTGTAGGAAAAACTTTATGTAAATTATTTTTATTAAAATTTGAATAATTTTTTATTTCCCACAATTTTTTACCAGTCAGCCATTCGCCCGACTTTGTTATATATATAGGAACAATTTTGTATTGCCCCGATTTTAAAGCGTTTAGGGTTTGCACCCCCGTTATAATTGAAATGTCGTGCTCAACGCTTATTCCACCAAAAATTACGGCTATTGTTTGTTTGACCTTTTTCATTTTTATATTCCTTTTTCTTTTTATATGAAAAGGAATTTAAAAAAGTTAAATATAATTGTCAGGAAGGTCATTTTCAAAAAGAATTGTGTCGTTTGGCTCCAAAAAATCTTGCAACATTTTTTTTGCAATTTCAAGAGTTGGTGCTTGATAAACGTCTTCAAAATGCCCCTCGTCGAGCCCTTCTTTTATTGCCTTAAAATTGACATTGTTGACAATAACAACTTTGTCCGCAACTTTTGACAAGGCAAGCCCAAAATTTTTATTTTCTTCATACGCCTTGTCTCCAAGTTCCACAAGACCCGGAGTTACAACTATCTTTTTTCCGTCCATTTTGGATAAAACCTCTAAGGCTACTTTGTACCCCGCTACGCTTGAATTGTAAGAGTCGTCCAAAATAATATTGTTGTTTGTCTTCATTAGTTCCAACCTATGTGGAATAGGTTGAAGGGTCTCGATACCACGCACAATTTCGTCACCCGTCAAACCAAGTAAACAAGCCATCTCAACACACATCAAAATATTTTGAACATTATGTGCACCCAAAAGTTTAGTGTGCAAATTGTAATTTTTGTCATTTATCATAAGGTCAATATTTGTACCATTTTCGTCAAAAGAAAAGTTGTTGACGTGTGCTATGCTATCCTTTTCTCCAACCAAATATTTTGCGACATTGTTGCACCTATCAAACAATTTTTTTGCCCCATCGTCGCTACCATTAAACAAGGCAAATCCACCCTTTCCGTCTAGGCTTTCTATCAATTCAAATTTTGTGTTTAAAATATTTTCTTCCGTCTTAAAAGTTGACAAATGTTGGTTGCCAACGCCCGTAATTATTGCATATTTTGGAGAAACTAAGTCGCACAACTCCTTTATATCGCCTTTATTTTTTGCCCCCATTTCCATAATCAATACTTGGTCGTCTAAAGTCAAATAGTCGTTGACGACCTTGCATAGTCCCGGCAAGGTGTTAAAACTATGTGGGCTCATACACACCTTGTATTTTTGCGACAAAATGCTATTTAAAATATATTTCGTACTTGTTTTGCCATAACTGCCCGTTATGCCTATTTTTATAAAATCTTCGGGAAATTTCTTTAATTTATTTTTTGCTTGCAAAACATATTTCGTTGCAATCAATTTTTCTAAAGGCAACATAACGATATGCACAAAAGGCACAAATATAGGCATAAAAAGTGGTACAAGGCACAAAGCCCCAAATTTTAAAAATGGCAAGTATTCGGTAGACAAAGCTATTATAAAAAATGAAAAAATTGACACAAAAACAAACATTGCAATATTTAATCTCGTCATGCGAGTCGTATTTTTTAGTGGAACTTTTTTTGGTGCGGTATAAAGGTTGTTTATAAAAACTATCGTAAAGTAGAAATAAAAGATAAGCCCGATATACGAGTACAATTCTTGCGAATGATAGGCGTCAAAAAGTGCATTTGTGACCAAAACACAAAAAATACTTAGGAGGCTCAGCATAACCATACGCATAACATAACTACATTTTGTTTCTTTCAACCAAACAAAATAGCCTTTTAGTTTGTAGCCAGAAAGTTGGATAATTTGAAAAAATTTGTAAGAAGCAAAGCACATTGCCACCCCATTTACCACCGACAAAGCAATTGCAATATACAAAATAATGTTGTTTGAGAAAAAAGCCATATCCTTTCCTTTTTTATGTTAATGTCTTGATTTTTTGTGTAAACTTTTTATACCAAAATAATGAGATATTATTTTCTTTAATAAAGATTTTATTTTCTTTAATAAAGATTCTATTTTCCTTAGTAAAGATTCCATTTTCCTTATAAAATTAAAAACTAGAAAATAAAAATCAATTGAGAAATGTGTGTAATATTTGCGAGAATAGTTGTGAATTCTGTAAATATGCAAAATGTCCGCCACAAGTTGCCACCACTCCACAATCTTTTATATGCTTTTTATAAATTTTTGTAAAGTAAAATGGGGTTGCTTTGTCCTGCCTACCCCAAAAAAGCAAGGTCGGGCAACAAACAAATCTCAAATATGGGGTTTGGTCATAATTTGTGACATTGACAAAGGTTGCTTTTGAAGTAGAACTTAGAGAGATATACTCTTTGCTACCAAAGTTTTTTAATTTATTAAAATCTAAAAGACCTTTTTCACACAAATATTTTGTAAGTTTATAGTGAAAAATCTTCCATTTTGCAACAAAATTTCTCTTCTTTTTTATGCCAGCACCACTAGTTATAACCATTTTTTGTGGAGAAGCCCCCAACTTGCACATTTCACATGCCACTCGAGAACCAAAAGAATGTGCAACTATGTAAAAGTGTTGTATATCATTTTTCCTTAAAATTTGCATAACAAGTTTTGCATAAAGAGTGACCGAAAGTGGACTCTTTTCTTTCCCCGACTTACCAAAAGGCGGAAAATCTATCAAAATACACCGCCTATCTTGAAACGTTTTTGCAAAATATAAAAAACTACGCTCATCTCCGCCCCAACCATGAAGAAAAACTACGGGCGTCTTTTTCCCATCGCCTATAATATTGTAATATATGTCTGCAAACGGACTATTATAAAACATTTTACCCCTTAAATTTTATATGAAAAAAATTTAAAAAAGGTACAAATTTAGAAAAAGCAAAACATAACGAAGGCATCGCTAGTCTTGTAATAATTTTTTCTTGTACTTATTGTGACAAAATTATGCTTTTTATAAAAATTTTGAGCATTTGTGTTGTTGGAATCAACTTCTAGCGACAAAGATTTTTTTCCAAGCGATTTTGCAAAGTCTTTTGCTTTGTTTATAAGTTGCGAGCCAATCCCATTGTTTTGAAAAGGTGCGTCGACAGCCAATTGAATAATATTCATATCGTCATCATAGTTGTATAAGCCAATAAACCCAACAAGATTTTCATCATAAAGAGCCACAAAGTATTTTCTTGTGTCCCTTGTAAATTCGTCAAAAAATTGTTCTTTTGTCATCTTGTCATTTGGCAATAGAACTTTATCTTGAATTTCAAAAAGTTTTTCTTTATAATTGTCAACAAAATCAACTATTTTGACCATTTTTTAAATTTTCCTCTGCCTGTGAAAGTGCCATATAGGATATGCCCACAGTTTTGTAGTCGACAAAATCTTTTTTATCAAGTTTTAAACTAAAATACTCCACATAATCTTTTGGCGAAAGTGTCAATTTTTGAGCGGGAGTTTCCCCAACCTTATCCATATTAAGAGCAAAAAGTTTTTTATTCTTCAAATCTTCAAGTTTGCTATTTTCCAAAATGAACTTATCAAAAATTTTCCCCTCTCGAGATGAGACGTAGCATTTTGTGGCAGTGCATTTGATTAAACAAGCAAAGGGCTCTTTGCAACTTTTTGACACGAGAAAATCAAGGAAATCAAGCATATCTATGGCTACAAGTTTAATATTGTTGTAAACATAACAAAATGCTTTTGCAGTAGCGACTGCCAGTCTAACACCAGTAAAAGACCCGGGACCAACAACAACGCCAATACAATCAAGGTCGGTCAAATTTGCATTGTTTTGTGCTAATATTTTTTCAATTTCGGGCAACAAAAACTCTTGATGCTTTACGTGTACATCGCAACCACTTGTAGTAATCTTGCCCTTATTTTCTAAAATTACGACCAAATTTTCCGTACTTGTGTCCAAAATCAAATTCATTTTTATTTCCCTTTAAAAATTTAAATTAAATATAATATAATCTAAAATCAAAAATTGTTAAAATTTTATTCTAAAATTGCTCCAAAATAATATTTCTTGCATTTTTACCTAATTTTTCAATTGTGATTTTTTTGTAGTGTGGTGGAAGATAATCGGCAATATTTTCCGCCCATTCGACAAAAACAATGCCCTTTTTATCATTAACAGCATCAAAAAAGCCTACATTGTCAACTTCACTCTCGTCGCCCAAGCGGTACATGTCAAAATGATAAAAATTGTTGTCGCCATCATTGTACTCATTGAGGATGGTAAAGGTTGGGCTAGTTATTGTGTTTTTTACATTTTTCTCACTCAAAACAGCACGAGTAAAAACCGTTTTTCCAGCCCCCAAATCGCCTTGCAAAACGACAAAATCTCCCCATTTTAACTGCCTTGCAAATTTTTTTGCGACCTTATTTGTACCCTTTTCACAAAAAGTTATTTTCGAAAATACAACTCTCTCCAAACTTGCATCACTTGAAAAATAATAAAAATATTTTTCTAATCTTTTAAAAACAAGTGGGAAAAGCAATAAAATAATGGCCACTGTAGCAATTGATAAGAAAAATCGCACCATCATTATTTTTGCAAAAAGGCTATATACCCAAAATAAAAGTGACAAGGTTATAACAATAAGTAAAATTTTAAAAGATGAAAATAAAATGTTGTTCTTCACTTGATAGTTTATGTATCTTTTTTCCAAATACGAAAAAAGCACCAAGCCAAAGAGAAAGCCACACGCATCAAAAACATACTCATGCCCTATCACAGCACCCCACTCGGAGACATAAATAAGTGCCACCCCAACGGGTACAACAAGAAGCAAAAGAGAGTAAGCGTTTTGCGGAATTGACTTGACAAAATGAAACAACAAGACATAAATTAATGCACCAAAAACAACACCAAGCAATATATCCACAAGATACGTCTCGGCATTAAACATCTCTAAAAGTCCCACACAAAAACAAAGAATAAGCCCCAAAAGTATTGGGAGCAATAGCCACCACTTATTTTTTTGAGAAATAGTCTTGAGAGTAGCGACCCCCGTCAAGCCCCCAACGTTCATCGCTTTTAAACTTGGAAAACTCCCCCAATTGGAGCCCGTTCGCACTGCAAAAAGTTCTTCATTTGCAACATAAGGTTTGGGGCTACTGACTACATTTTTTAAAAAGATTCCACCAAAAAGAAAGGAGATAGAGTAGCAATAACCCAACTTTAACGCATCTTTTTTATCTATAAGCGAAAACCAAAAGGCAAATAAAAAAACAAATGCCATATGAGAAAAACAAAAACTAAAAATCTCCATAAGCGTATTAAAAAATGGAGACGACCAAGATTGAATAGATTGTATTAAACTCATTTTTTAGCCCTTTTTTTATCTTTTTTTGTGCCAAGAGTTTCAGAGGGTTGAGCCTCACTTTCTTCAACTTTATTCAAAATTGGTTTGCTTTCTACTGCGACATTAATTTTTACTTTTGTTTTTTTAGTCATAGTACTTTTTGAAGCATTGTCTATCGAGTTTGCAATCGCATTTTTTTCTTTAGCTTGATTGATTTTTTGTTCCCTAATCATTTTTTTTTGCAAATCTATTTCTTTGCGTTTTTCTTTTTCTTGCTCCTTTTTTTCTTGCAATTCCTTACGTTTCTTTTCAGCCAATAAAAGTGAATTGATTTTTCTCAAACTAAACTCGTTTTTGCCATTGCCAAGAAGTTTGTTTAGGGAGTACTTTTCCCTTTCTTCTTTGGTAAACAAATGCACCAAAACATTGTCAAAATCAAGTACGACCCACTTACTTAATACAAAACCTTCCCGCCTTGGAGCAGGCAAATTGTTTTCCAGCGTTTTTTCTTCAACATAATCGCAAATACCATTTAATTGGGCACTACTATTGCCCGTCGCAACGATAAAATAGTCGGCCACATTGTGCATCTTTGTTGCATCAAAAACTACAATGTTTTCCGCTTTTTTATCGTCTAACATGGTACATAAATCAATCACTTTTTGTGGAATATCCATATTTTCCCCCATTACTAATATGTTAAAAAAAATAACAAAAAAACACAAGTAAATTTTACTCAATTTTCACAAAAAGTAAATAATATTTGTGATAAGTTTTTTATCCTAGATAAAAAAGTGAAACAATTTACAATTATTGACTTTTTGTATAAAAACTTATAAAAGATTGTGTTTTTTTTCTAATTTTGGCAACAATTTAGGTATGAAAAACTTGAAAAATCTTGTAAAAAGCATAAGATTGCCACAAATTATTGATTTTATTTTGACCAATGTTGCATTCTTTTTCATAATTTTTGCTTGGACAAAATTTATTTTTAAAGGCAACCTTGTAGCCGTCCTTTTGACAACTTTTGCTTTACAAATAGGTTGGAATATTGTGCATTTTACAATTAAAATTATAAAAAAAGCACCCGCTTTTTCAACAGACGATGCGGAAAAATGGGCACAATTTATGTTAACACAAACTGAAGAAGAAAATTTGAATTTTCTTGTCAGCCTTTATCAAAAGGAGAAAAATGTCAACATTATATCAAATAATTTTTTTGTTTTACAAACCAGCACAGGTATTAGCTTTGACTTTTTTGAAAATGATTTAAGTCTTGTTAGGGCTTTAAGAATTGTACGATTTGCAGTAGAAAAAAATATATCAAAACTTGCCATATTTTGTGCCTGTACCAATAAAAACACAAAAATTTATCTTGAAAATTTGGAGAATATTGAAGTGGCAATTTGCGACAAAAACTGCCTTGCTTTCAAAGCAAAAAAAATGGGGCTTTCCCCGCCAAATATTTTGCAAGAAAAACCCCACAATAAATTGAAATTGAAAGAAATATTGTCTCTTAGCATTACAAGAGAGAAAGCAAAAAAGTATTTTTTAAGTGGCCTACTTGTATTTTTTTGCAGTCTTTTTGTAAGATACAATATTTACTATCTTGTTATGAGTTCTCTACTTTTTTTGCTTGCAATTTTGTCTATAAAGCAAAAGAATCAAGTAATCAAAAAAAGTTTTTGGGAGTAAAACCAAATAATATTTTTACGTTTGATAAGACAAAAAATCTAAAAAATAAAATGATATGCCACAATATCAAATATTTTTTGTAAATGTTGCCTCTATATTTATGCGACAATAACCGTATTTTTTTCTAAAATAAAAAACTATAGGCAATGAGTCTTGTTATCCTTGTTAAATTTATACAAAATCACCTTGCGACCAACTACGCCCACGACTTCGCACGACAAAATATCTTGCAAGACATTTGCAACTTCCCTTGAAGACATATCGCAATTTTGAAGAACGCTAATTTTGACAACTTCCCTTTTAGCAAGTGCTTGATTGATGCCTTCGATACAATTTTTTGTAAGTCCTTCTTTCCCCACTTGTGCGATAGAATTTTCCGTTGATACAAGAGACTTTAACAAAGCTCTATCTTTTGATGAAATCATTTTTATTTCTCCTTTTTTTTATAAACTTGTTTTTATAAGTGCTATTTTTAGTGCCAAAATTCCTATTTTTAGTGCCAGCAAGGTAAAACTATTCAATATATTCAAAGTCAACTTTGCCGATTTTTATAGTGTCTCCATTCTTAACACCCTTTTCTTTTAGCAGGTCAATTATGCCATCGTTTTTGAGTCTTTTCCAAAAATAAGACAAAGATTCATAGTCGTTGACAACTATTCCACGTGCGATATTGTCTATAAATCCGCCACTTACTTCATACAAATGCTCGCCCAATTTTTCCACCTTTATTGCCGTTTTGTCATTCTCGTCAAAGCCAAATTCTTCCACGTCAACAGGCACTTGTGGAGGCAATTTTTCGAGTTGTTGCCAAATTGTGCGGATAAGTTCTTCAATATTATCTCTACATACAGCCGAAATTGTCACCACTTTCACTCCGTTCCCAAGTCGCATCTTAAACTCGTCAACAGGGAAAAAATCTTGCAACCTATCAATTTTGTTAAGGACAACGATTTGTGGCAAGGACGCGAGCTTTTCGTTAAATTCTTTGAGTTCCTTATTTATCGTCAAATAGTCAAGGAAGGGTTCTCGACCATCTTCGCTCGATATATCAATCACATGGACAAGCATGCGAGTCCTTTCAATATGTCTTAAAAAGTCATGCCCAAGGCCTTGCCCCGCACTGGCACCTTCAATAAGTCCCGGAATGTCCGCCACTACAAAACTATGCTCGTAATATTTTACAACACCTAAATTTGGAGTTAAAGTCGTAAAGTGATAATTTGCAATTTTTGGTTTTGCGTTGGAAATGACAGATAGAAGAGTACTTTTGCCAACATTTGGATAGCCTATAAGCCCCACATCGGCAAGGGTTTTTAATTCAAGCCTTACAGCATACTCTTTTGTCGTTTCTCCCATTTGCGAAAAATGAGGGGCTTGTCTTGTTGCCGATTTAAAAAAACAGTTGCCTCGCCCGCCTTCTCCACCATGAAGCAAAACGACATCTTTCCCGTCGTAAAAAAGGTCGGCAATAACTTTTCCCGTTGCATCATCTTTCACAATAGTCCCTTGAGGCACTTCTATCACAAGGTCGTTCCCCGACTTGCCGATTTTGTTGTTTGTACCGCCCGGCTGACCATTCTCCGCCTTAAAATGCGTGTGAAAACGAAACCCAACAAGGTTGTTTAAATCACGTGTTGCACGAAAAACAATGTTGCCCCCTCGGCCACCATTGCCACCATCTGGGCCACCATTTGGGATACCTTTTTCGCGTCTAAACGAAATAGCGCCTTTTCCCCCATTGCCCGCTTTTATATAAATTTTTACATTATCAATAAACATACTATTCCCTTTTTTATATAAATTAAGTTTGTTTTTTCTTAAAAATTTTTACATTATTTTGATACTATTATTAATATAACTTTTTTAAAAATAAGTTAAGGTTCTTGCTTATTTGCAACTTATTTACCAATTTACACCATTTTTTCTTAAGCAATCTCAAATAAGTTCACTGCAACCTAAGTATAATTTTGTTAAATTGTCTTGAACGATTATTAACCAAACGTTTCAATAATAAATTAATTTTTAAAATAACAACAAAATGCTTGATACGACCTTATTATACAAAATTTTAAATAAAAATCAAAGGTATTATTTTATTTTTTGCTATTTTCTTGGTAGAAATCGCACAAATTATGCAACTCACACTCTTGGCACAAGGGTCTTTGAGACTTGCAAACGTACCTTCCAAAAAGGACAAACAAATGATGAAACTCGCCCCATTTTTCTTTGTCTATCAATTTTTGAAGAGCAAGCTCAGTGTCGAGTGGAGTTTTTGCTTTGCATAGCCCAAGCCTATTCGACAAGCGAAACACGTGCGTATCAACAGCAATGGCGGGCTTGCCAAAACCGACAAACAAGCACACATTAGCAGTTTTGCGACCAACGCCAGACAAAGATAAAAGGTCGTCAAAGTTGCTAGGCACCTCGCCGTCAAAACGTTCCACCAAGTCTTTTGCCATATTGACAAGATTTTTTGCCTTGTTTTTGTAAAAGCCACAAGGATATATCGCTTTTTCAAGTTCCTCTATTTGAGCATTTGCAAGGCTTTTTGGTGTGGGATAAATCTTAAAAAGAGATTTCGTCACTTGGTTAACTTTTTTGTCGGTGCAACGTGCTGACAAAATGACGGCAACTAGCAGTTCAAAATTATTTTTAAATTCTAGTTCGCATTTTGCAACTTCAAATCGACCTTTTATTAAATTATAAACTTCCTTTGCTTTTGTATCCATGGTTATATTTTATCACATTTAGGCCAATTTTAAAAATAAATTAAACAAGAGAAAAGTTGTCGCGGTCTAGTTTGTAAATTCCCGCAAAAGTGTAAAATTGCCGTCTTGACAGGATAAGTTTTGCCGTATCAAGTGCAATAAAATCTATTTTTATCGAAATCCCGCACGCAACAGAAATTTTGCGTGGAGTGTTGACAACAATTGCACGGTAGCCATAAGAAGACAACAAATTGGCAAATTTCATAGTTTCCGACCGCGCACGAAAAACAACAAGATAGTTCATATTGTATCTTCCTTTTTGTGAGTTCCCCCACGTAACAATATATTATCAGCAATTAAAATTTGTTTTTTGACTTCCTTAAAACAAAAAAAATAATAAATAAAACGTTTTAAAATTTTTAATTGTTTTTAAAAAATAAAATTTTCTTCAATGTTTTAAATATAAATTTGAAAATTTTATGCTAAAAGATATAAAATTTAACAAATTTCACACAATTATCATAAAATTTTAAGATGAAATTGATATATTTTGACAATGGAGCCACCAGCCACTTCAAGCCTTTTTGTGTTGTGTGGGCATTTTTGAAAAATTTGTGGTTGTCTGCCAATGCGGGACGAAGTGGGCACAAACTCAGTGTAAAAAACGCCTACCAAGTGGCCGACTGTCGCGAAGTTGTGGCGAGGCATTTTGGCGCGGAACAAGTTGTCTTTACAAAAAGTTGCACCGAAGCTCTCAACCTTGCTTTGCTTGGTCTATCCAAAAAATTGGGCGGGCATGTCGTTGCAACGTGTTTTGAGCATAATTCAGTTTTAAGGCCTTTGCACGAACTCAAAAGTGCGGGCGTCATCTCCCTTTCACTTGCTACTCCACAAAACAAAAAATTTATCACAGCAAAGGACATAGAAAAACTTTTAACCCCCGCTACAACCCTTGTCTGTGTGGGAGCTGTTTCCAATGTGACAGGCACACCAAACGACATAGAAAATATTGGAAAATTGTGCAAGAAACACAATATTTTGTTCTTGGTCGACGACGCACAAGGAGTTGGACACATAAAGGTCGACATGCAAAACATAGATTTCCTTGCCTTTAGCGGACACAAGGGTTTTCTCACCCCGCAAGGCATAGGTGCACTTTGCATTAATTCAAAAATTCTCCCCGCCCCCATTATGTTTGGTGGTACAGGCACAGAGAGCGACAACCTACTCCAACCCCTTTTCCCGCCCGAAAGTTACGAAAGTGGCACCTTGCCCACAAGCCTTATTTGCTCTCTCAAGGCGGGCATTAAATACACCGAAGAAAGGTTTGAAAGCCACAACAAATCGACCTTTGAACTCACCAAATATTTGATAGAAAATTTGCAAAAGTTGGACTTTATCACTCTTTATTCTTCGCCAAATTACAGCGGTGTGGTGGCTTTTAATATAAAAGGTCACGACTCCACCGAGACAAGCGACTTCTTGAGCCAACATTTCAACATCGCTACACGCGGGGGGTTACATTGTGCCCCACTTACGCACAAATATTTTGGAACGCTCGCCAAAGGAATGGTTCGTGTATCACTCAATTTCAAAAACACCAAGCGTGAAATAGACAAACTCATCTCCGCCCTTAAAAAACTAAATGATATAGATAAAACAACTCCCCACTTGTAAGAGAAAGTATGAATTGACCTATTGTTTATACCTCCCCTAGCGAGGGGAGGTGCCCAACGGGCGGTGGGGTTGTTGGGTTTACTACCCCCACCCCGCTATCGCGGTACTCCCCCTTACAATGGGGAGTATAAACAATAGGTCTTTAAAAACATTCCCCCTTGTAGGTGTGAGTAAAATAATATTTTTTTATTGTTCCACATTACAAAAAACTCTAGATTTAAACCTACAAAAAATTATTCCCCCTTGTAAGGGGGAACGTCGGCAAAGCCGACAAAGGGGTAGTCGCTCAATTTAGCTTTTCTCTTTTAGGAATTCTTGACCCAGTCACGTTGGTAATATTCATATGACGGGGAAGAACTGACAGACCCTTTCAAATATTCTGCATTCTTTTCGGCACTCTTATACACATCGTAACTATCGGCACCATACTGTTTCTTAACGATTGTAGTTCCAAAAACGCCAGTTGTCGTTTCTAAATCTTGGTCACTTGCCCCATCGCCAATTTTCCAAGTTTTGTTTACGTCTTCAAATATTACACTCGTAAGATTTGTACAACCATCAAAAGCGTAGGCTCCTATTGTTGTAACACTAGTCGGTATGACTATAATCTTAAGATTTGTACAATTTCGAAAAGCAAAATTCCCTATTTTCGAACCCCCTTGCATTGTTACATTTGTGAGATTAGTGCATCCATTAAAAGCGTGTGGACCTATATTTGTCTCAGTGCCTGATATAGTTACGATTTTGAGATTTGTACAATTTCGAAAAGCAAAATTCCCTATTGTCTTAACCCCCTGCATGGTCACATTCGTTAGATTGGTACATCCATCAAAAGCACTTGTCCCTATTGTCGTAACACCACTAGGTATTACTGAGTTACCCGAACCCAATATCAATGTATTTGTGTCTCTTTCTATCAAGCAATCACCTTCTGAATAATACACAGGGTTAGCGTCATCTACAGTTATACTTTCTAGACCTGTGAGATTATAAAAAGCATAAGAGCCCACACTTACAACGCTACTAGATATCTCTAGATTGGTAACACCACTACAGTTATAAAAAGCATATGGGCCTATGTTTTTTACCCCAAATGGTATGTTTATACCCGTAAGGGCTGTGCAATTATAAAAAGCCTCATAACCTATTGTCGTTACACGGCTCGATAGCGTCAATGTTGTAAGAGATGTACAATAATAAAAAGCATTATAACCTATAGTCCTTACACTATTTGGCAAATCTATTCTTGTAAGTTTACTGC
>CAVHMC010000019.1:0-15058 GCA_963636895.1 Oscillospiraceae bacterium
CGCCAATATCCTTTAAATTTAAAAAAATTATGAAAATTTTTACTTCTTAAATAGATTTTAAACAAAAAAAATTTTATTCTAAAACAATTTAAAAATTGTGACGGCGTTTTATTTAAAAAATAAATAGCACACATCTCAAATTTTGCTTGATTTTTTGTGACAAATATGTTAATGTTTAAAAGTAATTCAGTGTGCAGGTATAGTTTAGTGGTAAAACGAGTGCTTCCCAAGCATTAGTCGCGGGTCCGATTCCCGCTACCTGCTCCAAAAAATTGAACAAATATGTTTATGTATAAAAAATCATCAAGAAAACTTCTTGATGATTTTTGTTGACATAATTTCGAATATATTAAAATTTTTATTTTAGATTATCAATAAATCGCTTATTTTTTATTATACTAATCTACCGTATCGTTATTTTTATAATATCAAAAACACCTATTTTTTTTATTATACTTTATTTTTAGCGTAAACTATTTTTTAATATGTTGTCAAAAATATCAAAAATTTTTTAATATTAGTATTTTTTAAATTCTCATTTTAATTTTATTTTATTCTTACAACCTTATAGTTTTTTGCATAACAACTTATCAGTTGTTTTTATATCTTTATTCTTTTTGAGTTACAACATAGTCCGTTGTGGAGCCTGCCAAGAGTTTTGAAACGTAACCTTCTGCCACAAAATTGGTGTTTTTACCTTCTGCATTGCAATTGGCGGGGTTAAAATTGACAAAAGTCCCACCTTTAACTTCAAACTTTGCCGTATTATTTTTATAATTCGCGTCAATGCAATTAAGTGTATAAGTATATTGTGTATCTCCACTTGCCTTATACTTTTGTTGGTCTTCAAAAGTTCCACCTAAAATTGTGGCAGTCCCTTCTTCTATTTGAATTGCGGAGCAATTGCCCTTTATAGTCCCGTTCTCTATAACCAAATTTCCCTTTGTCAAACTTATCGCATAGCAGTCGTTTATTTTGGCTTCTATACTTCCATTTCCCGTAATTGTAAGAGAGCCGTCACTCTCCACATCGACAAGGGAAATCACACTTTTTACACCTTGAGACTTTTCGGCGTCAGTGGCAATTTTCCAAATATCTTTGGAATTGTACAACTTTTTGCCATTCAAGTCAAAAGTGACGTCTCGTGTGACGGCAAGAGTTGTCTCTACGTCAATATCTGCAGTAAGTTTTACTATGTCGCCGTCCCCCTTTAAAGCGTCAACAATTTGTGCATAAGTTGCGACAGTCACCGTCACAAGACCTTTTTCTTCATCTTCTACACCACAAGCATTAAGCATAACAAAACTTGCAACAACTAGCAAAATAGCAATGATTTTTCTTGAAAATCTCTTCAATTTATTCCTTTATCCCCCTTTTTAAATTAAATTTTTTTGTAAATCTATAAAATATAGCAACTCTTCAAACCTTACTTTTATATAAATCTAATCGAAAAATTTTTCAATTCTTTTTATTTTCTAGACTTTTTTCAAAATTTTTGCTACAAATTATTGATTGAGTACCTACATAATTATTTTGGTACAAAAATCAAAAAATTATCCAAAATTTAAGGTTTATAATGAAAAACGAAGAAATAGATACAAAAATTGACGTCCCAAAGGAAAACAATAAAAAGACAAAAGCGGAGCAAGTGGAAGAAAGCATACGTAAAAAATTTCACAAAAGCATATTTTCAAAATTTTGCCAAGCACTGAACGATTATAACCTGCTGGCCCCCAACGACAAGGTTGCCGTATGTATTTCGGGCGGGAAAGACAGCATGCTCCTTGCAAAATTGTTTCAAGAGTTAAAAAGACACAACAAGTTTCCCTTTGAAGTTGTATATCTTGTTATGGACCCGGGTTACAACAAAGAAAATCGCAAACAAATTGAAGACAATGCTCGCGACCTTAATATACCTGTGACGATTTTTTCTAGTGATATTTTTGAAAGTGTTGTCAACATAAAATCTTCTCCCTGCTATCTCTGTGCCCGCATGAGACGGGGGCATCTTTACGCAAAAGCAAAGGCTCTTGGTTGCAACAAAATCGCTCTTGGGCATCACTTTGACGACGTCATTGAGACGATAGTTATGGGCATGCTTTTTGGTGCACAAGTGCAAACCATGATGCCAAAACTTCATAGTACAAATTTTGAAGGAATGGAGCTTATCCGCCCACTTTACTATGTCCGAGAAAAAGACATAATCGCCTTTCGCGACTACAACAATCTAAAATTTTTGCAGTGTGCGTGCAAATTTACCGAACAAAGCGCTTATGACGAAAATTCTTCCAAGCGAAAATATGTAAAAAATTTGATTGCAGAACTTGCAAAAGAAAATCCCCAAATAGAAAAAAATATTTTTAGAAGTGTAGAAAACGTCAACCTTTCGACAATAATTGCCTACAAGGACAAACAAAATATTAAGCACCATTTTCTTGACGAATATGACAAGTAGGTTTTCTACATTATATTTAAAATTTGCAACACAATCTAAAAATCAATTACCATATTTTGTAAACTTTTGTAAAAGATATCTACTCTTTTCATAAAAAAACCCCTTAGACTATCTAGGGAGTTATTTTATAAAAAATCGACTACTTGCTCATAATATTTTTAAAAAATTCAAATCTGCAATAAAGATTTTAAAACAACAATTTCGACATCAATCAAAGCGGTCAAACAAATCTATATAAGTACTTTCAAACTTGCTACCCTTACTCTCTACACTTTTAGAGCCTAAAAGTTTGTTTTGAAAGAAACTAAAAAAGCCGTCGTGAGATATGATAATGTGGTCGATAAGTTTGACATTGATTTCTTCTAAAATATGATAAATGCCGTTTGTCAAGGCAATATCTTGCTCGCTAGGAGATGCAACCCCACAAGGGTGCGTGTGGCAAATCACCACAGTGTGTGCCTTGTAGGATATGACGCTTGCAACGAAATTTTTGTTGTTAAAACTTACGCCTTTTGTTGTCCCGACGCCCATTTCTCTAAAACAAATCAATTTGTTTTTTGTATCAAGGCACATATAGTAAAATTTTTCCACATCACTTAGTTCAACCATTTGCCTTAGATAAGCCATTATTTCCAAGGTGTTGTTTAATATAGGTTTGTTGTTTGCCTTGCTTTTCTTGTAAAGGTCTACAAATCTCGACTCAAAATGTAAAAAATTGGCAACAACTTCGCTTACTCCATTTATTTCCACCAACTCTTCAAGGGGAGCGTCAACCACTTGTGCAAGCGAGCCAAAGGTGTTGATTAAATCATGTGCGATAGGATTTGTATCTTTTTGTGGGATAACATAAGAAAGCATGAGTTCCAACAATTGATGCTCAAGCATATTATCTCCATTTATCAAAAATTGTTCCCTAAGTCGAGCCCTATGACCCGCATGAACATTCTTCTTTTCTCCGACCTTTGTCATAAAAAGCCCCCAAATTTTGTAAAAGCTTGTTTTATTATACAATAGTATTTTGACAATTTACAAATTGTTTCACAACTTTTTCTAAAAATATATAAAAACTTTTAGAAATAAAAAATTTGATAAATGTCCAAATTTATACACTGTGATTAAAAATTGGCTATACTTAATCTTATAAAATATTTGACATTATTTATTAAATATTTTAGCCTATAAATAAAGGAGGGAAATATGAAAAAATTTTTAGGAATTGTTAGTGCGGGGGTGACATCAATTGTGATGTTTGTTTGTCTTTCTATCCCTTGCATTACATATAGCACGCTAGGAAATGATGTTAAGACATATTCTGGTTGGCAAATTTTGTCTGGAAAGACCACTGTGTTGGGCGTCGAAACAAGCACACTCTTTTCTACTCTTGACAACTATTCTTTTATGAAAGTTGTACTAATTATCATGCTTGTTCTAGGAATTCTTCTTGCTTTGCTTACCATCTTTATGCTTCTTCAACAAACAAAAGTTATCAAAACAAAAATTGATTTCAATTTTATCAATGTGCTTTTGCTTATCGCTTTTGTTGTTTGCGCAATTATTTTGCTTATCCTTGTTGCAAAATTTAACAAAGAAATTTCCGCAAATGAAAATATGTTTTACGCATCAAATATTGGCTTTATCCTAAATCTTGTTGTTTCTAGCATTATGCTTTGTGGCGGAATTTGTGCGATTATTCCTAGCAAGAAAAAGAAAGCAAGAAAAAAATAATATATTGTTAGAGATAAACAATAAATGAAAATTAAAAATGTTGTTTTGAAATTTATAAATTATTGCATATAAAAAAAGTTTATAGCTATATAAGTTATAGGTTTTAAAAATAATTATTACGACCACTACGGTGGGAGGCATTTCGTTTGCGGAACGCAAACGGCGGGCTGTAAAGCCCGCAAAATTTTAACTTCGTTAAAATTTAAAATGCCTCCCACCTTTTTTACCCATTTTTTTATTTAGAACTCCACACTTCTCTTTTTTATTAAATTTTTACACTTTGTTTATAAATTTCACTTTTTATATTTTTTTTACTCTCCATAGATGTCTTTGCCACAAAATAAAAAGATTTCTACCACAACCTATTTATCAATTTTCGCTTCCTAATAAACGCCCACTTATCAACAATTCTTATAAAATTGTTAATATCTTTACTTCCAATTTTATTTCCTTAAAATAATCTTATTTCTTCTACACATATTGTTTGCTTTGTTGCAATAAACATATTGTAATAAAGGTGACAATTATGCAAAGTTTTCATACAAAATCTTCTTCTCAAATTCTCTCCTTGTGCAATACAAGTCTTTCGGGGCTAACTTCTCTTGAAGCAAAGCAACGGCTTGCAAGTCAAGGCGAAAACAAATTGGAGAGTGCAAAAAAACAAAATATTTTTCTCAAATTTTTAAAACAATTTTGTGACACAATGGTCATAATTTTATTGTGTGCCTCTATTGTTTCTTTTATTTTTTCCATAATAAAACAAAGCAAAACAGAACTCGTTGATGCGGTAATTATTTTTGTTATCGTACTAATCAACGCGTGTCTTGGTTTTTCGCAAGAATTAAAGGCTGAAAATGCACTTGAGAGTTTAAAAAAAATGTCGCAACCCTATTCTCTTGTTTTGCGTGACGGCTCTCCTATAAAAGTTAAAACAACCGAACTTGTTGTGGGCGATATTATTTTACTTGAAGCGGGCGACATTGTACCTGCCGACGTATATTTGCTCGAAAGTTTTTCCCTAAAATGCAACGAAGCGAATCTTACGGGCGAAAGCGTCGCAGTGGACAAGTTGTCTAATATCGTTTTGCCACAAGAGACGCATATTGGAGATAGAAAAAATATGTGCTTTTCGTCAACCACAATTGAATATGGCAAAGGAAAAGGCGTGGTGGTCGCAACAGGCAAAAATGCGGAAATTGGCAAAATAGCGTCTCTTCTCAAAGAAAAAAAAGTGCAAAAAACACCACTTCAAACTAGTCTCAATAAATTAGGCGAAATTATTACTTTTATCGTTCTTGCAGTAGCAATTGTCATATTTATCGTCGATATAGCTTTTGTTCACATTGGATTTATTGAGTCCTTTTTAACGGCAGTCGCAATAGCCGTCGCAGCGATACCGGAGAGTCTCCCCGCAGTCGTTACAATAATACTTTCCTTGGGAGTTTTGCGTCTTGCCAAAAAAAATGCCATAATAAAAAATCTTCACGCAGTAGAAACGCTTGGGTGCTGTGAAATAATTTGCTCGGACAAAACAGGCACGATAACTCAAAACAAAATGACGATAAAAAAGGTGTGCTTTGACATAAATTCCTTGGCGGACACCTTGGACACGACAAACAAAACGCAACAAGAAATGCTAAATTGTATGTCTTTGTGCAACAATGCCTACGTAAAGGGAGACAAAACCCTTGGCGATGCGACGGAAGTGGCTATGCTTGACTTCGCTCAAAAGTGTAATTTTGAAAATAAAGTTGCACGTCGCACAAGCGAACTTCCCTTTGACTCAATAAGAAAACTTATGAGTGTCAAGGTAAAAATTGGCGAACAATATATACAATATACAAAGGGTGCTTTCGACGAACTTATTAAAAAGTGCAAATATATTCAGCAGGGAGAGACTCTTCGCCCTATCAATTTAGACGACCTTGAAAAACTTAAAACTCGCAATTTTGAAATGGGCAAAAACGCCTTGCGAGTACTTGGACTTTCCTACAAAATTATGCAAGAAAAGGAAACTATTGACGAAAACAATCTTGTTTTTTTGGGGCTTGTAGGAATGATAGACCCACCTAAAAAAGAAGTTTTTTCCGCTATAAAAAAATGTAAAAAGGCGGGCATGCGACCTATTATGATAACAGGCGACCACAAGGACACCGCGACCGCTATTGCCCTTGAACTTGGCATGATAAAAAGCCCAAAAGAAGTGGTAAATGGTGCTTATTTGGACAAATTTTCGGATAAAGAACTCGAAAAAGAAATCACAAAATATTCCGTTTTTTGTAGGGTAAGCCCAGAGCATAAAGTACGCATTGTCAAAGCCTACAAACGTCTTGGCAAGGTTGTTGCCATGACAGGAGACGGTGTAAACGACGCACCAAGCATCAAATCTGCCGATATCGGCATAGGCATGGGTAAAGGTACCGATGTGACAAAGGAAGTCGCAAGTATGATTTTGGCCGACGACAACTTTGCGACCATTGTTCTTGCAGTGGAAGAAGGCAGGCGAATCTTTGGCAATATTCAAAAAACCATACAATTTTTGTTGGGGTGCAACATTGCAGAAGTTTTGGCTGTATTTGTTATAACTTTGCTTTTTCCTACCCACCCCTTTTTAAGTGCTGTTCAAATATTGTTTATTAATTTGATAACTGACACTTTCCCCGCTATAGCACTTGGCGTAGACACTCCCGAAAAAGACATTATGTCAAAGCCCCCAAGAGACCCAAAAAAGAACATTTTATCTGGCAACACAGGTATTGCCATTGCGTATCAAGGCTTTTTTCAAGCATTAATTGTTTTATGCACTTACATAATAGGCTTCCTAGGCTTCAAAAATTACAAAATCGCGACAACTATGGCCTTTTTAACCATCAATTTTATTCAACTTTTCCACATGTACAACGTTCATTCTAGCAAATCTATTTTTAAAGAAAACCCTTTTAAAAACAAACTTATCAACCTTGCTTTTTTGTTGGAAATATCCGTTTTTGTCATTTTTGCACTTGTGCCTACTTTATCAAATCTTCTTGATATGCACCCGCTTACTTTTACACAATGGGCCATCGTTTTTGCAATGTCAATGCTCATTATCCCAGTGTGCGAGATAGCAAAAATTATATCTAGTAAAACAAAATTCCCTTATAAAAAATCAAAATAACTTTTATTAACAAAATAATATTTTATAGGTATATCCGCGATGGAATATGCACCAAAATTTTTCGCTTTTGCAAGTGTTGTCACAGCCTGAACCCCCATTATCATAAGAGTTGCCGTAAGATGGGGGTTGCTTGTGGTGGACAAACAAAACTGCAACTTTGTTTTATGTGAGCCATCGATAAAATTCTTAAAAACATATCCCTTGTGATACAACTTTTTTTGACGCCTTGCTATATCCTTTTCGTCTACAAAATTTATCTCAGTGTCATAGCCCAAAAAATAATTTGGCATAGACAAAATCTCTTGTTTTATTTTGTTCTTATCCGCAAAGGGCTCTTTTGCGACGTAACAAACTCTTTTGTGCTTTTCATGCTCTAAGGGGACATAATTAAATAGCGTTTTACATTTTTTTAAGATTTCATTATTAGGCAAAGTGTATTGTAGGGCATTTTTTACCCCCTTTACTCGCCTTAATGCGTCGCTATGTCCTTGGCTGACACCCTTGCCCCAAAAACTTTCACAAGGGGAATTTTTGTCTACTGCCCAAAACAACATTCTCATCAAACTCATAAGCCCGGGGTCCCACCCGAAAGCACTTAGTGCCACCGTTTTTGATTGCAGAGCGACATCATTTAAATTTGAAATATAACTTTTTAGCTTTTTATGTGTGTCAAAACAATCAACAATGTTAAAATTTGTAACAAGCATTGTCGCACAATTTTCAATGTCGCTATAACTTCCGACAGCCAAAAATAAAATATCTATTTTGCCTTTATAATCATTGATATTTTTTAAATTTACCACTTTTGTTTTATATACACTTTCAACCGCCCTTCTTGAAAAAATTGCGACGAGGTTGTACTCGCTTTTTTTAAGTAAAATCTCTTCCAAGGCCCGCCCCAAGTTGCCATAGCCCACAATAGCCACATTTGTTTTTTTCATTTTTCTCCTTTTAATTGACAACTTTTTATATGTGATTTTTACGATTTTTGCTACTTCAACCCTTAAATTAATCTATTGAAATAATGTAACTGCCCACAAAAATTACTCAATTTCGTTTAAAATTTCATTTAAAACAATAAAAAAATTTTAATTTTGTTTTTTTATATATTTTTGGCTCTTCAAAACTTACCCGCATTTTTTCTTTTTGCAAAAATCATTTTGATAAATCATAAAAAAACATTATAATGTTTTTAGTAAAGAAAAAGTAAAAAAGGGGAAAATATGCTAATTTTGGTTATAGGAATTATTCTGTGTTTAACTAGCATGGGCATTTTTATCTATCTTAGGGTTACGAAAGGCGGTCTTGCGGGAGTTTTTTCAAAGACGGCCGCGTCGTTTTGTTTTGTCGCCCTTGCACTTTTGATGCTCGCACAAAAAATCGGCATAAATGCCTATTTTTCTTATGGTGCAATATTTATTATCTTGGGACTTGTTTGTGGACTTATTGGCGATATCTTGCTCGACCTAAAAGTTTTTTACAATTTTCATAAAAAACAATTTTTATATGCGGGAATGACAAGTTTTTTGATAGGACATCTATGTTACATAACGTCAATGATATTATTTTCGACAAACGAAATAGATATTTTTTCTTCAAAACCACTAATTTTACTTGCTCTATTTATGGGTTCAATAGTTTTGAGTCTAGGAATTTGGCTTTTTTCTACAAAAGTTTTAAAATTTGATTTTGAAAATTGCACTCTTTTTGTCAACTGCTACTCCGCGGTTTTACTTTTTACCTTTGCTCTTTCACTTTATCTAGGAATAATTATCACAAAACTTCCTATGTATATTTTAACAATTGGTTTTGGCTTGTTTTTACTTTCTGACCTTGCCCTTTCCACTCAATATTTTGGCGGGAAACTTTTAGACAAAAAGTTGATTATCGCAAATCACCTTTTATACTATTTTGCTCAAATAACTCTTGCAAGCTTCTTGTTTTTCCTTTAAGACAACCAATTAACTTTTCAAAAAAATAGTAGTTAATTTTATAATAAATTTAATTCTTAGGAGAAAATATGAAAATTATTTTTGTGCGCAACGGGGATAGCAATTATAAAACGGGCAAACTTACCTTGCGTGGCATATTACAAGTAAAAAATGCCAAAAGATTTCTAGAAGACGAAAATTTTGACGAAATTTATTCGTCTCCGCAAGTCTGCACTTTGCAAACTGCAAAAATACTAAACAAGGGAAAAGAACAACCCTTGCATATTTTAAGCGGGCTTGAGGATAGGCAACCCTTGCCCATTGAAAAGCAAGAAGAATTTGGCAACGAATACAAAAAATTTTATTTTAATTATGGTTATGAAAACGATAATTTTCAAACCTGCAAAGATTATATCCACCAAGTTTTTGAAACCATGAAGGAGATTACAAAAGAAAATAAAAAGGAAAAAACAATTATAATTGTTGCACACAACTCCACGCTAATTGGCATAAACGCCTTTGTTCATGATATCCCCAGCACAAAGGAAATTGCGTGGATACAAACAAATGGCGGAGCGGTTATAAAATTTTTGATTTGATTTTTAAATTTTAAAACTTAACTTAGTGCATAAAAAAACTCCAAAGTCTATCTTTTGGAGTTTTTTGTTTTTTTATTGCTATTTTTATTTTATATTTTTTTAGAAAGAGTTTCACAAGTTCTTATTTTTACAAATTTTGCTCGTTTTCACTCTTGGCTTCTTGAACGACCTTTAATATTTTTGACAATCTCTCCGTTGCAAAATTGCTTGCTTCCATGTCGGATATGTACTGCTTGTCAAGATTTGCTCTTTTTAAAGAATATTCTTCCTTAATTTTTTCTTGTGTTGCTATCCTTACTTCTTTTGCTTTCTCGAGTTCTTTTTGAAGGTCGTTTTTATATTCGTCAAAAAGTTTTGGGTTCCTTTTCAACCTAAAAGCTATCCACTTGTTACTCAAATCAATGTTCTTTTTTTGTGGATACTCAAGCTCTCTATACAAAGTAAAGTCGTACTTGTCCACACCAAGATAATTCTCGCAAGATTTCTCTTGATGATTATAACGCAAAGTTAATGGATAAAGGTCAAAAAAAACTTCTCCTTCTGGCACTGTTTTATCCCATTCAATATTTAGCCCTGCAAAAAACTTATCTACTTCGTCGACACTGATGCCTTTCTCTTTTAAATAATTTTCAAAATTAGTCATATTTTTTCTCTCTTTTTTTGTTTTTTTCTTGGTTATTCACATTTTTTAGCAAATGTAGACAACTTAAACAGTTGGCTCAAAGGAGTCTTCGCTCTCAATCTTTTTTGCACTGTGTTTGATTGCACGCACAAAATCGTTGTACTCCTTTTCAACATCAGCAAGAGTCTTTTTAGACCAAAAACTTTTCAAAAAAGACTCCTTAAGCTTTGAATATTTTTCATTGGTTGTTACAGTCAAGGCCACACCCTCTGCAATTGCTTCCGCTTCGTTCTCTGGCAAACCTTTGTGAATTTCTTGGCAACCATAACCAGAAGTTAACACATAAGCGTCCATTTTTTTATTAAACTTGTAGATGCACCCATCTTTGACGAATCTAAACATCTTTTTTGCTTCGTCCATAATGCCAACCGACGCTGTACTATCCTCGTTTAAAACGTACCCCACAGAATCTTTTGTGAAAACGTTTGAATCTTTGCTTGTTCCTTTTGATTTATTACTCATTTTTTCTCCTTTTTAGGCTGTTAACCTTGTATAACTTTATTATACACATATGAAAATTATTTTCAAGTACTAATTTTTTTAAACTAACATATTTTTTTTCTTTTACATAAATTTATGCCTTATGTTAACAAGTTACACTTAATTTTTATATAAAAAATTATTTTAAGAACAAGATACGTATGCCCTTAAAATAATTTTCACTATATAAAACTTCTAAAATTAAGACCTAGAATCTACAAGTTGTACCATTTTGCCTGCAACAGGGAACTTGTTTTCGGCAAAATAATCATAAAGTTTTGTCATGTCCATTTTTGCCGTAAACCAATATTTATACGACAAGTTGCTGGTGCCTTTGTTTTCAAAAGAAGAATCAATATTTTTGTCATTCACCCCAAAAATAACTTCGCTTCTTTCCGTCGAATCGTTGATTTGGAAGAAAAGATATTTATACTCAAATTCTTTATCCCCAACCTTAATAGTTTGCAAATTTGACGAATAGTCAAAGACAATTGTCAATTTTGTAGAGTCTCCCGTACGGGCCACGTAATTTGTTGCTCCAGCACTATTCTCGTAATGAGTTTCAACCTTGTCTCCAAGTTCACCCTTAAACAAAGCGGTCAATGCTTTTTGAGAAAAACTTTCGTTAAACACTTTATAAATAGCATTTATTGCTTGCGTGTTATCTTCAAAAGGGTTATCAGTAAGCAGGGTAACTCTTTTGCTATCATCGTCCGTTGTATTTGTATTATAAAGATAGATATTTGTTGGCTTTACAACAAAATTGTTTTGCCCAACAGGGACAAGAGCCATAATAAGTGCAGTCAAACCCACCACCAAAACAAGCCCTATTGAAACTGTACATATAATAATTTTTTTCATTTTTTATTCGTCCTTTTGTGTATCATTTTTTCCATTTTTTTCATTTTTATGAGTTATTTTGCGAACAACCGTCTTTAACCTAGAAGGCTTATTTTCTTTAGTAGAAGATTTTTCGTCGTCGTTTGCAATTCCTACATTTTCTTTTGAAGGCTCAACCTTATTTTCGCCCCCGACAACACCATCGTCAAATTTATCTTTTGTTGCTGTTTTAGAAGTTGTATGCTTTTCATTTTCTTTTTTAACTTTTTCCACAGTGCTTTCTTGTTGTTTAATTATCTTTTCCGCATCAAGTTTAATTTTTTCAACGTCTTCTTGCGAAATAACTCCACCATTTTTCAAAGCTTCCGCAGTTTTGAGTCTAATTGCTTGCTCTTTTTTTACCTTTTCAAGTTCTGCTTCTGCTCGCTCAATTTCAACTTTCGCCTTATTTCTCGTTTCTTCTTTTTCCATAATATGCAAAATTTGCTTAGCGGTTTTTCCTTTCATAATAAGGTCAACTTCGTTAAAGTAAATGGTTTCCTTTTCAAGCAAAACTTCTATCATAGTATTCATTTCTTTCAAATGAGACTCAATAATTTGCTTTGCACGCTTGTAGCAACTTTCCACAATTTTTCGAACTTCGTCGTCGATTTCTCCAGCAGTTTTTTCGCTATAATTAACTTGAGTTTGATAATCTCTGCCCAAAAAGACTTCGCTTGTAGAACCATAATTTATTGCTCCAAGTTTTGTGCTCATGCCCCACTCGGTCACCATCTTTCGAGCAATTTTTGTCGCCCGCTCAATATCGTTTGACGCTCCAGTTGATATATCTTTTATAAGCACTTCTTCCGCCACACGCCCGCCAAGCATCATTGTTATATTATCAATAAGTTTGTTGTAAGACATATGTGCTTCGTCATTGTCTGGCCTACTTATAGTATATCCCGCTGCCATACCACGTGCAATGATGGACACTTCTTGCACCACGTCGCAATGTGGAAGGACCTTGCCAACGATTGCATGCCCCGACTCGTGACAGGCGGTGATACGTTTGTCGTTGTCGCTCACCACTCGGCTACGTTTTTGTGGCCCCATAATTACTTTATTTATGCTTTCTGAGATATCCGTCATTGTGATTTTCTTTCTATTTTCACGTGCAGCCAAAATAGCAGCTTCATTTAAAAGATTTTCCAAATCAGCACCCGTAAAACCACTTGTCAGCCTTGCAAGGTTCTTAAAATCAACAGTTGCATCAAGAGGCTTATTCCTTGCATGAATTTTCAAAATCATTTCTCTGCCCTTGACATCTGGCGGATTGACATAAATTTGCCTATCAAAACGTCCCGGTCTTAAAAGTGCTGGGTCAAGCACGTCAGCTCTATTGGTTGCAGCAATTACGATAACCCCGGTGTTGCCTTCAAAGCCGTCCATTTGCACAAGAAGTTGATTAAGTGTTTGCTCTCTTTCGTCGTTGCCACCGCCAAGTCCTGCACCACGTTGTCTACCCACCGCATCAATTTCGTCAATAAACACGATACAAGGTGCTTCTTTTTTTGCCTGTTCAAAAAGGTCTCTCACACGAGATGCTCCGACACCCACAAACATCTCCACAAAATCACTTCCGCTGATAGAAAAGAATGGCACATTGCTCTCGCCCGCTATAGCCTTTGCAAGCAAAGTTTTACCCGTCCCCGGCAACCCGACGAGCAAAATACCTTTTGGAATTTTCGCCCCGAGCTCCGTAAATTTTTGAGGATTTTTCAAAAACTCCACAACTTCTTGCAATTCTTCCTTTTCTTCGTCAATGCCCGCAACATCGCTAAATTTCACATTTGTATTGTGTGACACTTGTGCTTTTGTTTTTCCAAAACTAAAACTTTTTGAATTTGCGCCAAGAATACTTCTTATAAGTATAACCCCCAAAACAACCACGACAATCACACTAAGATAAGGCAACAACGACTCCCACCATGACGACGAAACCACAATGTTGCTAATGCCCTCAATTTTGATGTACTTGTCAGCCTCGGCAGTTGTACTAAGCGAATTGTGCGCGTCGGCAAAGTTGTTGTATGCAGTAATCACTTGTTGCAACTCAGTCTGCTGAGCGCCGTCAATGATATAGAAATAGTAGTCGCTATATTGGGTGATTGTCTCCGAGTTATACGTGCTACCCTTTTTTAAAACATACCCCACACCGTTTGTGCTTATTGCGATATATTTTATTTTACTCTCACTCGAAAAAGTCCACTCCAAGTTGCCCGTTTCCGTATTTTTCACTTGTTTTCCGCCAATAAGTTCCACAACAGATGCATTTTCACTCCCAGAAGAGCCAAAAGCATCGATTTTCTTCCCATTATTGCCACTTTGCGAAATATAAATCAAAAAAACAATTGCAAGTAAAGAAACTACAAAGAAAATCCAACTTTTTGCTTTATTATTTTTCAATTAGTTAACCTCCATTATAAGACAATATTAATATTATCATATAAGTATTTTAAAAGCAAATAATTTAGCACACTTTATGTCTTTTTTTTCCTTAAAGAATGTTTATTATTTTTAATTTTTTGCTTTATTTTTTTAACTTCTAAAATTTCTTTGGTAACTTTAATTATAACCAATCTTTTAAAAGATTTTTAAAAAAATTTAAGCGGCCTATCAGTTTTTAAAAATTAAATCTCTAAAAAAACCCTTTAAACGAACTCAAATTTACTCTATTTTCCTTAAAAGGGCATAATTTTGAACAAAACTAGAAACATAATTATAATCTAGTTATAAAAAAATAACTAAGTTTTTAGATCTATTTCTTGCCGTTTATTTACAACAATATGACAATTTTAGTTATTTTTATACAACTAATATTTTAACACTTTTTACTCTTTGTACAATAAAACTAATAGCACAACAAAAAGTAATAATGGTTATATTTATATAACCATTATCCTTAACATTTCTTTTATTATTTGTGCAAAAAAAATAATATATCTTATCAGAAATTTTGTCTGTGAGCATACTCACAAGCAAAACTGATGGTTATTTAAACTTGTGATGCACGATTTATCGTAATATTACAATTAGAAGCTTAAAATTTAATTTATTTAAATTTTAACATTACATAGTTTGTAATTTCAGAAGTTGAAACAAAAAGTTTACTCTTCTGCCCACATTTCAACAACAATGGTTATATTT
>CAVHMC010000020.1:0-14899 GCA_963636895.1 Oscillospiraceae bacterium
TTGCGGGTCACTTCATATTTTAATTTTTTGAAAAGGAATATAAAAGGAATATAAAAGGAATATAAAAGGAATATAAAAAGAATATAAAAGGAATATAAAAGGAATATAAAAAGTGTATAAAAATATGAAAAAATAATAAAAAAGCAATAAGGAATATAAAGGACAAGATAAAAGAATATAAAAATGCAACAAAAATGAAGTTAAATACAAAACTTTTCAAAATTATATTTGCTTTACATTTTTTAAAAAGTTGTTTATACTATCTACAATAGGAGAGAAGTATGATACAAGCCGATGAGAGTTTTATAAGAAGCCAAAGTATTTTCAGTTTGCGTGATATGGCTCGTGAACTTGGAGTAAAAAGTCCAACAAGTCTTAAAAAAGAAGACCTTATTCAACAAATTTTGGGCATAATGTCTGGGAAAACCGTTCCCGAGATGCCTAAAAATAGACAAGGAAGGCCCCCTAAAAACAAGTCAAAGATTTTTCTTTCTGGCGAAAGTGTTGACCTTTATAGTGAGTTTGATGAAAATCAACTAGAGAAAAATGACAAGATACAAGACAATTTGTGGTTTTTTTGTGATGATATGGAAGGGCATGCCGAGTATAACGAGCAATACGATTATCGCGATGGAGAGGGCTATATAATGGCGATAAGGGATAGGCAATATTTGTTCTCAACCGACAATTGCACTGACCCAAGAAAAGCAATTTTGCTACCAAAATCTATTGAGCTTGCATACCCATTTAGAGCGGGCGACTTGGTAAAGTGTATTTATAAAAATTCCGAAACTTATCAATACAAAGTAGTCAATAAGATTAAGAATGACGACGAAATTCTAAGGGATAGACCAAATTATGAAGATATAAAAAGGGTTGAGACGTCAAAAACTGCAAAGACTTTTTTAGGGAATATCAAATTGGGAGATAGAATTGTTGTAAAAGTGGACTCTCTTGCGGGATACAAAGACAAGGTTGCGACTTTGAAGGAAGAACTAAAAGACTGCTACTTTGTAAATCTTGCACTTGATACTCTAGTAGAAGACAAATATCCTAAGGCCGAGAATTTGCGTAGTTTTGTGGGAGATTCTACCAAAAGAAATGCTTTTGTTGTGGAACTTGCGATGGATAGAGTGATGAGACTTGTAGAAGATGGAAAAGATGTCGTCCTTTGCATAAACGACCTTTTAAAGGTTGTAAAGTATCAAAACTTTATGCTAGGATATGGCTTTGGTGAAGTAAAATCAAACTCTTTTGTTACGGCTTTTGGTCTTTTAAAACTTGCAGGTGCGTACAAAAATGGCGCTACGGTTACGGTCGTTGCCTTTATGAAAAATGACAAGTTGAGCCAATGTGGCAATTGCTTGTTGAACGAACTTGATGATTTGAATGTAAACATAATCGAAAAAATATAAGGTGTTTGTTGCAATCATCATAATTTTACAAAAATAACTAAAAAAAGGAAAAAATATGTTACAAGTTGTTAATGTGTCTCTCAATTTTGGGAGTAGGAAATTGTTTAGTGATGTCAATCTCAAATTTACAAAGGGCAATTGTTATGGAGTTATAGGCGCCAATGGAGCGGGTAAGTCTACTTTTCTCAAACTGCTTTCGGGCGAAATTGAGACGACAAAAGGAGAGATAATACTTGACAAAAATGAGCGTATGTCCGTTTTGCAACAAAATCAAAATACTTATGACGAAGAGACTGTTTTAAGGACTGTTTTGTTGGGGCACAAACGTCTTATGCAAGTTTGGGACGAGAAGGATAAGTTGTACGAGAAGGCCGATTTTACGGAAGAAGATGGTATCAGGGCTGGCGAACTTGAGACGGAGTTTGCCGATTTAGGCGGTTGGGAAGCGGAAGGTAATGCGGAAAGTTTGCTAGCCGACATCGGTATCCCAAGTGACTTTTATCAAACAAAAATGAAAGACCTTGATAGCAAACTCAAGGTTAAGGTTTTGCTTGCCCAAGCACTTTTTGACAATCCAGATATTTTGCTTCTTGACGAGCCTACAAATAACCTTGACATTAAGACTATTGCATGGCTGGAAAACTTTTTGCTTAATTATGAAAACACCGTCATAACCGTCTCACACAATAGGCATTTTTTAAACAAGGTTTGCACACACATTTGTGATGTCGATTTTGGCAAAATTTCCATTTATGTCGGCAACTACGACTTTTGGTATGAAACTAGCCAGCTTATTCTAAGACAACAAAAGGAAGCCAACAAAAAGGCGGAAGCAAGGGCCAAAGAGTTGCAAGATTTCATTGCAAGATTTTCGGCAAATGCAAGCAAGAGCAAGCAAGCGACTAGTAGAAAAAAAGAACTTGAAAAGCTCACAATAGAAGATATTAAACCTAGTTCAAGGAAGTATCCTTTTATTGATTTTCGTTTTGAAAGGCAAATCGGCAACGATATTTTGATTGTTAAAAATTTGACGAAAAAAGGATTTTTTGAAAATGTCAGTTTTGTTGTAAACAAAGACGACAAGATAGCGTTTTTGTCGGACAATGTCAATGCTATTTCAGCCCTTTTCAATTGCCTAGCGGGTGAAGACAAAGATTATACAGGCACAGTTACATGGGGTAAAACCATAACCTATTCCTATTTACCAAAAGAATACAACAAAATGTTCGACACCGACCTTAGTCTTACAAACTGGCTAGGGCAATTTAGCAAGGAAAAGGACGAGACCTTCCTTCGCAGTTGGCTAGGAAGAATGTTATTCTCGGGCGAAGAAGCCTTGAAACCTGCACGAGTTCTAAGTGGGGGCGAAAAGGTAAGGTGTATGCTATCTAAAATCATGCTAGAGAGTGGCAACGTTATTTTGCTTGACGAGCCAACCAACCATCTCGACCTAGAGTCTATCACCGCTCTCAACAAAGGTATGATAAATTTTAAAGGTTGCCTACTATTTGCAAGTAGTGACCAAGAATTGACGGACACCGTTGCCAATAGAATAATAAAAATTGGCAAAACAAAAGAGTTTGACAAATATCTATCTTACAGCGAATATCTCAAACAAAATTAATAAAACAAAAAAACATGAAAGACGTATATAACGATTAAACGTTTTTATAATCTTTTATAGAAAAATGGACAATAAAATAAAGTAGATTTTAAAGGAAAGGAGCTAGTTGTGGCAAAAAGCAAATTTTATGCAGTAAAAAAGGGCAACAAAACAGGCATTTTTCTTAGTTGGGAAGAGTGCAAAGACGCAATTGCGGGTTTTCCAAAGGCACAATTTAAAAGTTTTGTTTCTCAAGAAGAAGCAAAGGCATATTTAGACGATATAGATATTGTTATGCAAGAGGATATTAAACCAAGATTAGAGCAAAACAGGCTAGTTGCGTTTACAGACGGAAGTTATGATGAGACAAAGAATTGCTATGGCTCGGGCGTATATGTTTTTTTGCCAAAGGGGAAGACGGAAGAGTTAAGCGTAAAGGGAAGCGACCCTAAGTTTGTAGGCGAAAGAAATATTGCGGGCGAAGTTATGGCAGTTACCTATGCGGTAGATTGGGCAATTGCAAAGGGCTATGACAAAATTACAATTTTTTACGATTTGCAAGGGCTTGGGGAATGGGCTTGTGGCAATTGGAAGACAAATACCAATTGTTCCAAATTTTTCAAAGCGTACATACAGGATAAAAAAGACGTGATTGACATAGAGTTTCAAAAGGTTAAGGGACATTCCAACAATATTTACAACAACAAAGCGGACTCTTTGGCAAGGGGCGCAATTTTAGATTAATAGTTGTAAAAGTTTGTCAAAGAGATACAAATAGTTATAAAATTTTATCAAAATAATATAATAAAATAAAAAATTGTATAAATTAGTCAATGGATTTTAAAACTAATGTAAAAAAGGATAGTGCATTAAATTTGCATCGTTCCTTTCTTTTTATTTCGCTAAATTCAAAAGTGCCAGACCTTAGTCAATATTTTTTGTGATTAATGTAAAAAAAAGAACATTGCTTTTAATTTGCTTTGTTCCTGTTTTTTATTTGCTAGTTTCAAAAGTCTTATTTCTTAGAAAAAAAGTTTTAGTTTTTAAAAAAAATTTAGTTTTTAAAAAAAAGATTTAGTTTTTAGAAAAAAGTTTTTTGTGAATAAAAAAATTATTTGTCAATAAACTTGCTTTGCTTTGTGTAGGGTGTGTATTGTGCGGGGGCAGTGTTCTTAAAGATAGAGAGACGGGTTTGCTCGCCTTCATACAAATATGGCTCTCCACCTTGCAACAACTCAAAATCTTGACTATTTAATAAATCGGGGAAAGGCATTGAGCCCTCACAACAATCAAATCTAACCATAAAGACGTTTTTTACATAGGGCAAAAGAGTCGAATTGAAGCGGTCGCCAAAAACGAAAACCCTATCTTTTTCTAGCCCACTAAATTTTTCAAACAAATCTTTAAAATTGCTTACAAAATCAAGAGAATTGTCACTTGGACTTAAAAAATCAGGGAATTTACTTGTTTTTGTTTTGTCAAAAAAAATTTGTTTTGTGTGTGGGAAAGTGTCTTTTACCGAGCATGATTTTTCGTCAAAAACAACCACTCCATTGTTTGTTTTTTCTTGCAAAAGTTGTTGTGCAGAAGGGAAGTCCAAAAGAGTTTGTGCGGTCAAAATATTTTGATTTTTATCCACAAGAACGATTAAATTCATTTACACTCCTTTATATTGTAATTTTGATTTGAGTTTATATTTATGGCAAAAGGCCAAATAATTTAAAAAGAATTAACAGCAAAGCTTTTAAGGTAAGTCATGTGCAAAGTAGAAACTTTTAATCCATATTTTTTGAAAAGCTTTATTTGCGATTTAAGAGACCCATTTTGATAGTTAAATTTTGGGTCGTATGAAGTGATTACACTATCAAAACCCGCGTTTTTTATCATTTTTACTCTTTCTTCTGGTGGTAAACCCAAAATAAAAGCTTATTCCTTTAGTCCTTTTAATTCATTTTTCCTTCAAAATTAAACTATTCAATCGTATATCTTATATACCTAATTATTTTAGCATATTTTGTTTTCAAACAAAACCATTTTACATTGGTTTTTATAAGAATGTAAAAGAATTTGAAGAGTATTTTGAATATATTGAGTGAACTCAATTGTTAATATTGCAAGAAAACTGATAACAAAATTTTTCTTCATAAATAATTTTTCTTTTCGTAAATAACTTTCTCTTCGTAAATAATTTTTCTTTTCGTAAATAACTTTCTCTTCGTAAATAAATATATATTTTTTTAGAATAGACCTATTTAAAATATTGTACTTTGAGGTTGGAGAGACTTTATATGTTTTGAGAAAAACTACGGTAATACTTTTTAAAAATTATTTTTTTATAAAGGTGTAACCTTACAAAAGATAAAAATTTTTTAATGTATCTATTTTTAAACTTAAAATACAACATAACCTTTTGCAAAAGGCATATAAAGAATTTGAGTTTTTTTATTTGTTAAAATGTCTATTTTTTGCTCATTATAAATTTGACAAAAATTTAAAATTTTAGTTATAATTGTGTTGCTAAGGGGTTTCTATAAAGAAAATCTATAGCTATAAAGGAGAAAAAATGAATAAATATACTGGAACACAAACGGAAAAGAATTTGCTTACCGCATTTGCTGGGGAATCGCAAGCAAGAAATAAGTATACATATTTTGCCTCGACAGCAAAAAAGGAAGGCTTTGAACAAATAGCAAATATTTTTGAGAAAACTGCAAACAACGAAAAAGAGCATGCAAAAATGTGGTTGAAAGAACTAAACGGAATAGGCAACACCAAGGAAAACTTGAAAAGTGCGTACGAAGGCGAAAATTATGAGTGGACGGACATGTACGAAGGGTTTGCTAAGACTGCCGAAGAAGAAGGTTTCCCTGAACTTGCAAGAAAATTTAGGCTTGTTGGGGCTATCGAGAAAAATCACGAAGAAAGGTATCGCAAATTGCTTAAAAACATAGAAAATGACGAAGTCTTTGCAAAATCGACTGTTAAGATTTGGGAATGTAGGAATTGTGGACACATAGTCGTGGGCGAAAAAGCACCTACGGTTTGCCCTGTGTGCAACCACCCACAATCTTATTTTGAAATAAGAGAAGAAAATTATTGATTTTGTCACTTTTTTAAACCAATTTTTTAAATTATTTTTGTAGCATTATTGTGTGTAAAAAAAATAGTCGCTAGTTAGCGACTATTTTTTATCTAAAATACTTGTTGTGCATTGAGATTATCTAAATTGCTTGTTGTGTTTATCTAAAATACTTATTATGTGTTGTGATGTGTTGCTTTATTTTACTCTCATGCGTGTACGAAGTTTGACGATAACAATAGTGAGAACAATGCCCGCAACGACTGAAACAATAATTATTATGATAGCAAAGAAGTTGAGTGGGTCGGTTTTGTTTACTCTAAACGATGAAATCGTGTTGCCCGTTTCGGTCACAACTTGTACGAAATAGGTGTAGGACCTAGTAAGTGTGAAGGACGATAAAGACGAGGTTTCGTTTTCGTCAATAGTGAACCTTGAGAACTCGTAAATTGCGTTGCTATCCGAGTTGTACACATAGACCACAATGTAGCATTTGCCAAGTTGATTGTAAATGTAACTTGGGTTGTAGGAGATGTCAATATTGCCGGTGGTGGTCTCTCCATATTTGACGTTGCTTGAAATGGTTGGTACGTAGTCGTTGATGCGGAAAGAATACACAAGCAAGTCGCTATCTCTTTCTCCCACTTTAAGAGTTATGGTATAGTCGCCATTTCCGCTACGGCTATCGCTGGAAGAAATGAATAGGGAAGTTATTTTTCCGTCAACTTGGAAGTTTGAAGTAATATCCACATTGTTTTTGACAACTTTTACAATTTCATATCCCGGAATACCTGCGAACTCGTATGCAAGCCTTGCCGATTTTGTTGATAAAAGGGTAAAGTTGTAAACAACGTTTTCAAGTTTGCTCGTGCCGTATTCTGAGGTGAAAGTGACCACATAACGTCCCGCTTCGTTGAAGGTAAACAAGTCTTCAGCTTTGTCATAATTGCTATATTTTTGTCCATTTCTCATAACGGAAATGCTATAAACAAATTTGTCTTTTTGAGTGTAATACTCGTCAACTTGCAAGGAAACGCTGTCGTTGTAAATAGCATATTCTATTGGATTTGAAAATGTGTCGTTGTAATTAACGTAGAAGACAACTTTTGTAATAATGTACAAGGTGTACACATCTGGCTCGGAACCTAGGGAAGTGTTTACAAATTTGTGCACGTTGCCCGCAAGGTCCATAAACTTGAGCTTGTGTGTGCCAGAGCCAGTGAGATAGACATAATTTAGACTGCCTATAGCATTGGTGGTGAGTGTTGGTGTCGTGTACTCGCTATCCATACCAAATTGCTCAAGGCAATAGATGTAGTTGCCCTTGCTGTACCAGTAGCTCGTGTCGCTTTTTAGTTTGTTAAAACTCAATTTCAATTGTCCGTTCTCAATATATTGGCTGTCCGTTATCTCCTTGCTTGTTGTGTTTTGAGAAAGATTGATGCTGTTGTTGTTTGAGCCATAATACAAATTGTTGCTAAGAAGTGTGGTGGTGGTAGGAACTTTTGTGGTGGCAAAAAGTTTTATCGTTGTAGCACTTTTAAGACTGAAAACGAGATAAATTGTAGTGATATACTTTTTGCTGTCATAAGAAGTTGTCCCTTTGCTACCGTTTACAAAACAATCTTTAAAGGTGTTGTTCTCAAACACGAACTCAACTATGTCCAAATCAATATTGCTATTGTAAATTATTTCCATATCATAAATTGAGTAGTAGTGATTAAGTTTTGTTATATTTGCAATACCAACGTTGTCATTTGAAAACACATAAGTCCCGTCGCTATTCTTAACAAATCCAAAGGCGTTTAAAATTACTTCAAAGGCACTCTTGTTTCTATCCACAATTTGAGATAAGGCGTCATTATCTTTGTTGGCGAGTAAGCTTTGGTAGAGAACGTTGATAAGCATAGTATTGTCGTCGGTTGTGTTTTCCGTAAGGTCAAGTTTTTCTATTTGACTTGGGGAAATCTCCTTATTGTTGCTGGTCACAGTGTAGAGTGGAAAATCACCAAATTGAATAGCAAAATACACATACCTAGCGTTGCCTAAAAGGTTGTTCTTCAACTCCAACTTGTAGTAACCTTCGTCAACAATTAAAGTCCCATTTTCAAGGGAAGAGGTCTTTAGAGTATATGTCCCTTTGTCGCTTTTCACATACAAATTGGCGGTTATTGCGTCTTGTCCATTAATTGTATCAAACTCACAGTCTGTGTTCTCACCCCAATTCACTTTTACGATACTATTTGTTATTTGAGAAGTGCTTTCAAAGGTGGTCGAGCCAATTTCTATATTGGAGTCGTTGCCGTTTGTTAATAAAATCTCTGGCAGTCTATCGTAAATAACAATTGTTATGCTCTTTTGAATTTCGCCTGTCACGTCAATGTAGTCTATGGTGTAGGTGGTGGTCCCGCCTCTGCTATCTTTTGCAGTTGTGTCTTGCGAGTTTACAAGAGAACTTAAAGTAAATGTTTTGCAATTTTTATTAGGAATTGTTTTTGAGTCCGTTGCATTTACTGCAATAGAAGATGTTGTCGAATTGTAGGTAGCTGTCACGACAACTGAATATATCCTCGCTTCGTATGTAACATCTACTGACCCGCCCGTATAATACTTTTTTGTAGTTGGGTCTTGAAGGTAAGAGTATTCAAAGTCATACTCCAAGTCAAAATCATTTATCAAGTATTTGCCCACATAAACGTTGTATTCGTAGGCGCTTGCATTGTAGTTGTCGTGATATATTGCTTTGTAGATGCCTTCTTCGGTGATGGTGATAGGGTTGTTTGACGCAATGTCTTCTTTTGTACTGAAAGTTAAAGAAGGAATTTGTTGCCAACCCGCACCTTCCGAATATTTTTGCATTTCAAGCTTGGTCAAATACAATACTGATTTTTGAGAATAGACAGGGAATTCGAGTTTGTATATTGTTTTACCCGAGATTTCTTTGCTCTCTTTTACTGTAGGGGCATCAAGATAGGCGGTAGATTTGTTGGTTATTATGCTAACTGACCTAATGACAGTAGTAAAATAGTTGTTGTATTTGGATAAAGTAAATGAAAATCTACTATTTATAGCAAGTTCGTCATTCATAAATTGATTGATTGCATTCTTTACATTGGCAGTCAAAACATCACTATCTGGAACGAGTAAAATCTCCTTTTGATAAGACACACCAAGGGTCTCATTTTTTATAGTTATCACGCCCCAACCGAGTTTGGAAGATAGTTTAGTTATTTGGAAATTTACATTTGCGGTCAAGTTTTCTGAAAAGTCGCTTTCGTAGGTGTTGTTTTCGCTATCTATCCCGTCAAGTTCAAGAATAGGCTCACTTGTTGCATAATAAATGGTAAAGGTTCTAAAGTTGCCCGCATTGTCTTTTTCGATTATTTCATAATAACCTTGTGGGGTGGCTTGGGTTGCTGTCAAAATTTGGTCATATAGTGTAGAGGTCGTGGAGTAATTTACTTTATACCAAATTGCATTGCCATTGTGAATGACGTCACCAATAAGAGAGACTTCGCTAAATTGTGGATAATTTCTAAAGAAGTTGTCGTCATATATAGTGCCCGACATATCTGGAGTTCTACTTGGATATTCACCCTCGTATTTATTGTAACTTCTAATATAGAAGTAAGACAAAGTTTCTTGCGAGTTGTATTCAAGCCTATATCCTTTTGGGACACCAAAGGTGTAGGTTAAATTGTTTGGCATATTGTAAAAGGCTGTCTCAAGGTTCGTATAAGAAGTGCTAAAAACATTTTCGTCTTTAAAACTACTCAATTCGTCTTTATATCTATTTTGCAAGAAAGTTTCGTTGGCTATAAGGGTATCAAGATTGGTTGTAGGTTTTGTTCTATCTACACTCAAAGTGTAGGTTGCCGACTCGCTTTCACTTGACAACGTAACTTCAAAGGTGTCTTCTTCTAGCAAAGTAAAATACAATTTGTAAGAGTATCTATAGTATGTCTTTTCGTCAAAAGTTTCGCCTTGACTATTGCTGTCATAGAAGGATATCTCTAAATAACACAAATAATCTCTTGTTGCAAGTTCGCTTTTATTTACGACATAATACTCATAAGTGTTCCTATCTATTGCATAAACTTGACCATTTGTAGCCCAAGTATACAACTCTCCAAAAGAAGTTATAGTAAGGGTTTTGTCTCTTGACAACGATTTAATATCAATTTTATTTATTTTTGACAAATAAGGATTGCTTGGGTCGTCAAAAGCAAGATAAATCTTGTTTAATTTATTGTTTTGTTCGTTGACAGACGATATTGCTTGAGCGTTTGTAGAGAAATTTTTGCCCGTTTCACTCTCAAGCTCCGTACTCTCAAATACACCCTTTTGCTCGTTGCCCAAATAACTATATCCAGTGGCTGTAAAGGTGGAGTTGGAGATTGTAAAACTAAAGGTAAGTTGATTTGGGTTTTGATTGTACAATATTTTTGTTGCGGAAACGTAATCGTAGCCGGCGTTGTCCGAAATTGTTAGAGTATATTGTCCTTCTTCACTAAAAACAAACTCACCATTTGTGTTTGTAAGGGAAGAGCATGTTAGGAAGCCTTTGTTGTTAAAGCCGTCTGCAAGGTAAGTTGTTGTCAAGCCGTTTTTAGACGTAAACGAAACTTGAAGGTTTAATTTTGAAAAATTATATTTGCTTGCAACATAAATATTGTCATTGATAAAGTATTTGCTATAAGGGACATTTATTGTCACAGGTGTGCGGTTGGTTACAAGTTTGTCTAGTCCGCTACTCATTTTGATAAAGTCATTAAAAGTCCAACTATTTGCACCACTTCCAAGAGACAAAGTTATGTTTTGACCTATATTTGAAGACTCATCAAATATACTATTGCTATCTACATATATTTCGTATTGTTTAACAAGACTATCCTTGTCAAATAGTGGCACAGGCTCGCTTGTGTCGCTTGCCCTATAATATGCCCCACCGCTTTCGACTGTTTCATAAGTTAAATTGCCGTCACCATCTTTTCCCGTCAACTTGCAATTTCCACCCTTGTATGTGCGAGTTATAACATACTTGCCCGGTTTTGTTGCGTTGGTGGAATAATTTACGTTTATGGCGTCTACTACAAAAATATTTGAACTCCCGCTTTTACTTACGCTTGTAAGTGGAATATTTTCTTGTTCTGCCGTAGCGGAGAAAGGATATGTCGTGCTATTATATCTTGAGTCGCTCTTGTCGATAACAAAGGGATAATAAGAGTAAGTCAAACTTGCTATTTGATAGCAGTCGGCAACAGTTGTGTCTTGGGAATTATATTCGTATTCAAGTCTTAAGGTTTTTAAATTTGTCCCCGAGTTTTTTGCAATATATATAGGGTTGTCCGATTGATTGTAAGCGTAAAAGTACATTTTGACTTTATCAAAATTCATATTGATTTTGCGTGAGCTTGTCAAATTGGAAAAGTTGGTAAGTGTAAAGATATAACTTGCTTCTCCATAAAACTTTTGAGTAGAAGACATTTGTTCATCGTGCAAAATGGTGTAGTAGTTGTCTATATCAATATTTTGAGAAACCTTTTCGCCTGTTGTTATGTTGCTTGCTTGATAATTGTCATTTTCAATCAAAAGGAAATAGTCTGTGCTTGCAACATCGTCACCAAACAATTTTGTACCATTATTTTTTTGTATGCAAGAGATTTTGTGTAAAACATCGTCGTCGAAATCAATGGTGATTGGGCTAGAACTTATCTTTTCAGTAGTTCCTATTGTATAACGATTAATATATGGGTAGTAGTCTTCGATGGTGATAGTTGTCCCACTAAGGCTTGGAGAAAAGGAAAGGGCTTTGTGTGTGCCAAAATACAAATAGGTGTCGGAGTCTACGTCGTTGCTTAGAGAGTTTTTGTTGTAGTTGCTTTTCCATGTGCTATTCTCAAAGGTTTCTTCCCAATATCCTTGTGCAATGGTAGGGATAGACTTGTCTATAAGCACCGCACGAGTGGTAAAGTTGCCCGATTGGTCAAATAGGAAGAAGTAGTACAAGCCTTCTCTATTAAAATAGTTGGTTACTGATAGGTTGGTCTTGTTGAAACTGTTTTGATAACTTGGCTCCGAGTTTGGCATGATTTCCGTAAAGCCATAGTTGTTGGTTAGCCAATAGGCAGTAGCGGACCCTGAATTTCCTTGGCGAATAAGTGTATCGCTCATTCCCGCCCTTTCTTGCAATTTCATATAGGTTACATAAAGGGTCGAGGTTGCACCGCTCAACTTTTCTTGCCATTCAAGTGTAAAAGCACCATCTGTTATATAAAGCCCGTTTTCAATATAAGTTGCATCACTTGTCGTAGAAGAAGGCGTCAACTCGTCTCCCTTTACATAGGAATTGTTGGTTGTAGGAAGAGCATTGCTTATCTTGACATTTGAGTGCTTGCTTGAGTCTATATTAAAGGCATACTTTGGATAGTAGTCTTCGCCTCTTTGAACGCTTACATTGTAATAACCATTTTGATTTTTGCTAAAGGTGTAATCATTTTTTTGGTCTAAAACAAAATAATTGTAGGTTTTGCCGTTGACTTGATAGGTCGCCCTTGAACCGTCATTATCTAATTTGTACTCAAGTGGGGTAGGTGTGGTAAGTTGTGTTTTATCGTAGGTGGACGACATTGAGTACACAATGGAATTGGCTGACGTAAAGATATTATTTTTTTCTTCTATCGCAACACGAACATTTTTGTTGGTATAGTCGTTGAAGGTGTAGGCGTATTCTTGAGTGCCGTCTTTTTCGTAGGCATGGATAAAAAGTTCTTGAGCGGAATTGTTTATTTCAAACAACACATATTGTGTGCCTTCTATTTTTTGAGACTCTATTGTAGACTCCACTTGGTCATCTTCTTTTGATTGAACTAGGACACTTAATGTAAGAGAATAATTCAACTTAATAAAGTAAATTCCTTCGCTTGTGAAACTTGCAAGTTGTGTGTAGTCTAGTTGAGTTTTGTCTTTAAAGAAATTAATTGCAAACAGGTCTTCTGCTGGTGTTTGATTTGCTTGTTCGTTTGAGAGAGTAGATATTATATCTTGTTCAGTTGTGCTAGACAACTCAAACAACATATATTTTGCAATGTTTGTGCTATCACTTGTTTCTAGATTGCCGTAACTATGGAATTTCAAAGGTGCAAGGTTTGTTGTAGCAATTTTGCTTGGTACGTTAAAATATTTATTTGAGTCCACCTTATTGTAGGATAAAATGTTGGTGTGCGTTACATTGTTTATCAAACTCAAATTACTCCCGTCCGAGTCGGTGTATTTTAGGTCAAAGCCAAAAATAATAAGATTTTGAAAAGATAAGTTGCTTGTTACATCTTCTTGGAATAAGTCTTGGTCAACTTTTATGTATTTATTGCCACTTGTACTGCTACTTGGAGCCAAAATATCAAGATAAAATTCGTATCTACCTTGAAAAACCGAAGTGAGCATGCTGGCACTATTTTGCATAATAAAATTATCTTCAAAGTCTTTTAAATCAAAATATCCGTAGTAGTTGACGTTGTCTTTTTTTGTATAAAAGGAATAAGTCTTGCTATTGCCTTGGCTGTCTTTGAGTTTGTCACATTTTAGTGTAACTCGGCCAGTATATTCTTCATTTCCACTCATTTCTTCAAAACTATCATTGTCATATGTAAATTCGTAGCAATTGTTTTCGTTCCCACCCACATAATACTTAAAGTTTAGAGCAAATTTTGAAGCGTCGTATTTTACGATAGGGGCAGAATCAAAATTGTAGTTGTAAAGGTTATATTCTTTCACCAAAGTCTTTGCATTGGTGTTTCCTGTGCCACCTGTGCTTGTCGTGGTGCTATAAGGGTCGTAAAGAGAGGCGTTTTGAAAGGTAAGTGGGGTAGAGCCATCTAGTGACACATATTCGCTATAATCAATGACATTAAAGTTTATCACAAATTTGCATTTGTCGCTTGTAACACTTGTCCCGTCAAAACGGTAATTGTATTGAATTGTAAGAGTGTACAAGCCTGTCCTATGTGATGCGTTGTTGTTATCTATCTCTCCACCAAGATACTTTAAGGTTTGACCATCAAGGTATGTAGGACAAAAAGCGTTTGTGTTGTCACTTGTCAAGGCTTGCAAATTAAGTTTGAATTCGTAACCATAGTCGCCATTTGTTGTTTGCGTAAAACTCGCATTAAGTTCTTGTTTCCCGACATAAGAGTTTTTTACCGTCAAGGTACATTCGTTAACATATAGTTCGGGTATGGTTGCATAATTTCTTTTGGAGTCGAGTTTTGCGTCAATTGGGTTAAATCTAAAAATAAGGTTTGTGTTGTACAATTTGTTTAGTACTGGGTTGCTTTCGCTTGTTTTACTTGATAGCAAAATATAAGGTGCGGACGTTTCGCCCATTTTGTAATTGTAGCCATCTGCACTTACTGTTGCCTCGGGATAGTAATCTGTAATTTGATAGTCTTTTGCCCCCGTTGCTTGATAACTCGTGAAAAGAGAATAAGGGATATTGCTAGTGCCCAAATATGTATAGTTCTCGCTATCATTTTTGCTCATAGAATAAGAGTCCCCACGTGTGTAGGAAGCGTACACTTGAGAGTTGTTTGTGTTCCCAATATTATTCCCGTCACTGGCGGGCAAAAAAATAAAGCAAAAACCTGCTATAAGAGTAGAAAGTGCTAGACAAATAGAAAACAATTTTCCTTTTTTCATATTAACTCCTTTTTGGAGTGTCGCTCCAAAACTTTTGTGCCTAATACTATTGTTTGCCAAATAAATATATATTATTAAAATATATCTAATGTATATTATCATATATAA
>CAVHMC010000021.1:0-14864 GCA_963636895.1 Oscillospiraceae bacterium
CTTTTATTCTTTTTATTTTTTAAAACTTACTATTAGTTCCTTAGTATTTTTTTATAAAAACAAAATTTTTTCTTTTTGTTGTATTTTTAACCTAAAAATATTTATTTTTATTTTTTCCTTTATCATTTCTAAATATTTTTTAAGCGGTTTTTGATTAAATTCCTAAAAATTTCTTATTTTAATCATTTTTGACTATAATTTTAATGATTTAGTCACAATTAATTGTTGAGTTCTACTCTTAGTTCGGCTATTCTATCCCGCAATTTTATCGCACTTTCAAAGTCAAGGGAGCGTACACAAGTCTCAAGCATCGCCTTTAATCTATCAATTTCTTGAGAAATTTCTTTTCGAGAAAGCTTTTGATTTTCTTTAATTGGTTTACTTTTTGAACTAATTTCAAGCACATTTGAGAGCCCTTTTATAATTGTTTTTGGCACAATGTTGTGCTCTTCGTTGTATTTTTGTTGAATTTTGCGTCGTTCATTGGTTATATCTATCGCATTTTTCATAGATTCGGTCATGTTGTCGCCATACATAATCACGCGAGACTCGCTATTTCGTGCTGCCCGCCCAATTGTTTGAATAAGAGACGTCTCGCTACGCAAAAAGCCTTCTTTATCAGCGTCCAAAATAGCCACCAACATGACTTCAGGAATATCCAAGCCTTCCCTTAATAAATTTATCCCGACCAAAACGTCAAAAGTGCCACTTCTTAGGCCACGTATGATATCAAGTCTCTCAAGAGCGTCGATGTCCGAGTGCATATAACGGACTTTCAAGCCAAAATCGGTCAAATATTCGGTCAAACTCTCCGCCATTTTTTTTGTCAAAGTTGTAACAAGCGTACGACCGCCTTTCTCAATCGTTGCCCTTATTTCGTCCATCAAATCATCGACTTGATATTTTGTTGGGCGGACTTCAACTCTTGGGTCAAGCAACCCCGTTGGCCGAATAAGTTGAATTGCGACGTTTTCCGCACGAGACAACTCATAACTTGATGGCGTAGCCGACACGTAAACAACTTGATTTATTCTTTCGTTAAACTCGTCAAAATTAAGTGGCCGATTGTCATAGGCAGATTGAAGTCTAAACCCATAATTGACGAGTGCACTTTTTCGCATCTTGTCGCCATTGTACATTCCACGCACCTGTGGCAAAGTTATATGGCTTTCATCAACAAAAAGTAAGAAATCTTCTTTAAAATAATCAAGCAACGTGAACGGGGCTTGCCCCTTTTTTCTACCGTCAAAATAACGAGAATAGTTTTCAATTCCGCTACAATAACCGACTTCACGCATCATTTCTACGTCGTAACTAACGCGTTCTTTAAGTCGTTGTGCTTCGATAAGTTTTCCTTCTTTTTCAAAATTTGCAACTTCAAGGTCTCTATCCTTCTCAATTTGTTCAAGTGCTTTCAAAAGTTCCTCGCTTTTCACCGCATAGTGGGTGGCTGGAAAAATTGCCACATGTTTCAAGTCGCAAATATGCTTGCCCGACACGACGTCAAACTCGTAAATTCTCTCCACCGTTCTATCAAAAAACTCAATTCTTACCGCTTTTTCGCCATAATTGGCGGGAATAATGTCGATAATGTCGCCCTTGACGCGAAAAGTAGACCTTTTGAAGTCGACGTCGTTCCTTTCATACCTAATCTCGATAAGCCGACGGATAATCTCGTCTCTGTCATAATCTTCGCCTGCACGAATGGAGATGCTCATGTCATAATATTCTTGCGGTGCACCCAAGGCATAGATGCAAGAAACGGACGCCACCACGATAACGTTATCGGTTTCAAGCAAGGAGCAAGTGGCTGAGTGTCGAAGTTTGTCAATTTCGTCGTTGATTGAAGCGTCTTTTTCGATATAAGTGTCGCTTTTTACAATGTAAGCTTCGGGTTGATAGTAATCGTAATAAGAGACAAAATATTCCACACGATTATTGGGGAAAAACTCGCGAAACTCGTTGCAAAGTTGCCCTGCAAGCGTCTTGTTGTGTGCAAGGACAAGGGTGGGCTTGTTGACTTGCTTGATAATATTTGCCATTGTAAAAGTTTTTCCGCTCCCCGTCACACCTTGCAAAACTTGCTCCCGAAGTCCCGCCTTTATCCCGTCTACAATACTTTTTACCGCTTGGGGTTGGTCGCCACAAAGCGAATAGTTTGAATGTAAATCGTATGCCATTTGCTCTCCTTTCCTATAAATTTTAACACACACCCGCCAAAAGTACAATGTATTTATTTTGTTTTTATTCTAAAAAAATACTGAGATTTTTAACATTGTTTAACTAAAATATCAAAAAATTTTATAACAAATAAGTATAATTTAAGTTTGTATACACCAAAAATCACATAACAATTTTAATATAATATTGAAAAACTAATGGATATTTTTGTATAATATTTTTAAACCTAATGGGAACCTTTTTGCCTAAATTTTAAAAGCTAAGGGCTACATTTTTGTTTAATTTCAAAAAATGTGTATTTTCTAATCAACTCAAAAAAACACTCCTAAGAGTAGTATCTCTTAAGAGTGATTTTTTAGTAAAATTATTTTTTAATTTTTATTCCGTCTTGTTGTCGGTCTTTTTGTCCGAGTTCTTGGAAGATTTTTTGTTCTTCTTTGGAAGAAGTTTAACTCCACGAACTAGATAAACGATAATACCAGCTAGGATAAGAGCGGAGATAACAATTAAAACTGTACCAACGATGGTTGAAGTATCCACCGAACTTGTAGATTTTGCCTTAACAACGAACGTACGTGTAATCTCTTGCGTGTTGGAGCCTGTTGCGTCGGTGACTGAGAATTTAATTGTATAAGTGCCGGCAGTTGTAAATTTGTAGGTCAACTTGTCCGTACCTGTGTCATTTTCTGCTGTCATGGTCGAACCACTTGGAGTGTACACATAAACTGTGACTTTCTTAGTTTCAAGTTCTGTATTAATATCGCCATCTTTGTATTCAAAACCAACATTGTCGTCGACATAAAGGTCTTCGTCGTCATAGGTTGTTACATTCTTTTTGATTTTTGCATTTTGGTTGAACACCAAGGTGTCGTTATCGCCCAAAACAAATCCGTCACTAAGTTTCTTTTCGAAAGATTCGGTCAAGAAAATTTGTGGCTTTTCGGTGTCGCCAAGAGAAATCTTAACTGTCTTGCTTGTTGCAGTTACGCCGTTAGCATCGGTAGCCGAGTAAACAATTGTGTATGTTCCACGGCAATTTGAACCACCAAATGGAGTAAAGCTAAAGGAATTCTTTGCCTTATCCAAAGTTAAATTCAATGGGTTTTTGTTGCCTTCTGCTGGTGTCCCGTCAAGGCTGTAAACGAACTCGTTGACGCCATCACTCTTGTTTGGAGTGGTTATAGTCATCGTGCCTGTTGCATTGAAAAGGTTGGAATTTATAACATTTTCTGGCTCAGTATCTTTTACAATCGCTGCTGGAATACCGGTTATTGTTTTTGCTTTTTTAGTCGTTGTATTTTCCCATAAAGCGGTTTCGCTAATAGGAGACATCGTGTAAGTGTTGTTTGTAAGTTTTAAAGTTGTGCCCGAACTATTGAGCAAATCTATCGTAGGAGCCAAAGTGTCTTTGACTTCGATTGTAAATGACTTGCTTGAATGGTTTGCAGTCGTTTTATCAGTACCGTCGTAAGAAGTAATTGTTATTGTGTAGGTGCCGATTTCACTTGCGTCAAATCTAATACGTTGACCACTTAGTGCTGTCACAAGATAACTTCTATCTTGATTTGTTGCAGTGTTTACACAAGTCACAGTCTCAGTAGTTGTAGTAGAATTGTTGTCGGTAGCAGTATAAACGATTTCGATAGATTGTCCATACTCTACTGTTCTCTTTTCGGTATTTGGAATAGTAATATCAGGTGCAGTTTTGTCAGTCACTTGAAGAAGCACAAAAGAATACGCTGTGACGTTGCCGTCTTTGTCCACAAGTTTGTAAGTTACAGTATAATAATTATCTTTGTCGGCATTTGTTGGAGTAAAGGTTATGCCGTTGAACTCATACTTGTAATCATAACCAGGCTTATCAGTTGAAGATTTTGCTGTTGGCATACCATCGGTATACGTCCAATTGTCATAAGTGTTGCCGTTTGTGTCAGTTATCTCTACCAAAACCTTTGCGCCCTCGGCGTTGTCGTAGAAGGTCACTCCGCCGACTGAATATGATGCATATTGTTCAGGGTTAGTGCCAGTATGTTTAAGTTCACTCATTATAGGTGCTGTCTTGTCCGTTGACTTAACTGAAATTGTCAACTTGCCCATGCCGATACCGACATTCTTAGACTCATTGCTTGTTAGATTTTCTTTATACGTCGCGTAATCAATGCTTGTATCTGCAAAACTATTATATGCAAGGGTTACGATATCAAACGACCCGCTTGTTGCTGATTCTTCATAAAGAGAAGCACTATTAATCTTCGTATCTGTCATATTAAACTCAAGGGTCTTAATTCCCGATGCAAGTCCGCTTGTCAATTCGACATACTCAGTTCCTACCACTGCGTAGTACCTAACGAAAAGTCTCTCGTCTGTGTCGTCTTGTATTGTTGGAATGTTGACTTTCAAGTCTTGATTTTCAGTCACATTGCCCACAGTGTTGTCACCAAAAGTTACGGTTGGTGTCGTCTCTTCTAGTTCAGTAACAATCTCAAAATCGAAACTTGGAGTCCTTCTACCCGAAGCATTATCCTTTATAACATAATTGATACTATACTTGCCTGCCCCAAAAATTTTGGAAGAAAGTGTAAGTTTTATATCGCAAGAGTTCTTGAAATTTCTAATCTCAGTTACATCAACTTTTGTCGCTTTCGTAACATCATTTGAACCATCGCCACTTTTATAATAATTCCCTTCACTGACAAAATACAAATATTTCTGAACACCGTTCTCGTCATATATCAAGTCACCAATAACTTGTCTACCTGTTGACGTTCCCCTATTTTCGTAAACTTCAACGGTTTTTGTACCATTAGAACCATCGTCTATTGTGGCAACAAACTTGATATAATCGGTGATACTGACTCTTTCCGTCTCCGAATTTTGCTCGTAAGGCAACTCAAGGTTGCTTGGTTGCATAGTATATCCTTCATTATCGGTCAAGGCGAAATAACCCGACACGTTCTCAGTTTCCGTCGAACTCTTATGAGAAACAAGTGTTGACGAATCTGTTTCGAGTGTTCTTGTCATAGTCGCAATACCACTCTTATCATAAGCCCAAACTGCTGGGATAGTGATAGTAGCATCTGCATCTTCCGTCACAAGGACTTTGGAAGGAATTTTATAAGTTTGGTTGCCAAGTGCTTCAATGGCTTCAGCATTGCTTGCAACTTTTTCGTCAGTGTCGTTGTCCGTCAACAATGAAGTCGAGTAACTGCCAGTGATTAGGTAGTTGTCAATGTCTGTGTCGCTGACTGATTTGTCATATGTGACCAAAGTTGCGGAATGGCCAAAACTATCTACCGCACCGTAAGCGATTTTGTAAGAACTACCCACCGCACTATTTGGTTGGATATAGAAACCATTCTCGTTCTTCCCCATAACGACGTTGGCAGTACTATAAACGCCATCAACCTTTGCAGTTGCACTATAGAAATAGAAAGTAGAAAGGCTTTCTTCCGTATTATTCTTGTTTGAAACCGAAACAGCATTAAGAGAATTTTTCGTCTTATAAACTAGGCTACTAAGGTTGGAAGACACCGATGCGACGAGTTCAATGTTGTCGCTCTCATATTGTGCCGAACCTGTAACTGTGGCTGTAGTCACTGCTACTTGACTCTCGCCCTTCGTAAGAGTATATGTCACGACGTTTTGTCCATTCTCAGCCGTAAAGGTCATAGGTGTTTTGCCATAATTTGTCTCCGTTGTCGTTATAGCATCGTATTTGATGTCCGCATCGCCAACAGATACGTTGAGTTGGTAGTCTCCAGTGAAAGTCCCTTCACCAAGCGCCTTCACTGTATATGTCCAATACTCGCTATATTTGTTGGTGGTTGGAAGATTGCTTAATTTTGAAACATCAGATAAAGATACACCAGCTGTCCCTGCGACGTCTTTGTACTCGATTACATAACTTTTATTCAAAAGAATTGGAGTCTTAATCAAGTCGCCATTCTCGCCATAAACAAGTGGCAAAGAGATGTCAACTGTCGAGTTCTTTGCAGTATTAACTGACGTTGGCATAGCGACTTCGTCGTTTGATTGCAACTTAAGTTCGCAGGTCTCGCTCGTCACGTCAAGATAATAGGTACCCGTAGACGTCCATATTCCTTCCGTCGTTTTTGTATGGAATCTAAATTTGTATCTACCAGAAGTTTTTGGCGTAAGTGTAAGACCAACTTTAGTTTCAGCCTCTTCCGCAAATTCAAGTTGATTGCTATCCAATATATTCATGGTTGGATTCTCGGCTTCAGTTGTTGCCCCATCGCCGTCACCTTGGGTAGTTTTTACTTTTGCCCACTCGGTCAAACTTGCACCGTATGGGTCGATAACCTCAATGAAAAGGTTTTCCCTAGACAAAGTACCAGCGTTGCCGGTTGTGTCTGTAACAGTGATGTTGTTGTTTCCCGCTGTTTTTGAGGCAAAGTAGATAGTGGTTGAGTCGCCTTTTTTAAGACTTGACTTAAGACCTGTTACGCTAAGTGCATTGCCTTGTTTGACAGAAGTTGCATCGCCCTTATTCCCGCCATTAAAGGAAGCAGCGCTTACGCTCCCCACTGAAAAAAGTGATTTGGCAATATTGCCGATAGCTCCGCCAAGATAGGAAAAGCCCGACACGACGACCAAAAGACCTGTTGCTAAAAATTTTTTAAACTTTGACATAAATTTTTCTCCCTAAATTTTTATTTTGTCAATCATAGAAAATGTAATATTTTGTATTTTTGACCGTTATTTTAGCAGAAATTATACTTTTTCTATAAATAAGTTTGTCCACTAAAAACGAAGTCATTGTACAATATCCCATTTTCTTTGTCAACAAATTATTCGATATTTCCCCCACTAAAATTTATTTTTTTTAAAAAAAATTGAAAAGTTGGCATTTTTTAAATATTTATAGGTCTCAAAAGCAACAAAATTTTCTTTTCCAACAAGCAAGGATAAATATTCAAAAGTATTTTTTGATAAAATTTCCAAAATATGTAAATTTTTTTGCAACTTTCAAAAAAAGACAAAATAGGACAAAAAAACAAGCGTCCCCAAAAGTAGGAACGCTCGCCTTTTAAAAGTGATTAGCAGTTTTGTGTCCCGCCACAGCCACAACTTGAAAGCAATAATATGAGCAGTATCAAAGTGCAACAGTCAATGCCTTGCCCCATTCCGCCACAATTGTTGCCACAAAGAAGAAGAATTAATATAAGCCAGCAAGTGCAGTTGTTTGAGCCACAGCCACAAGTGTTGTTTGCAAAAAAGTTCATTTGTGTCTCCTTTAAAAATTTTTCGATTAGTTTTTTTTGGACGTCCAAACCTATGTACTTCTTGTTTCTTTTGTGTACTTTTTATTTTTTTTCTTTTGCTTCTACTTCATAATACTATCTTGCGACAAAAAATGTGAATTTAGTTTAAAAAAGTTTTTCTTCAATTTCCGCCTTCAAATTTTCCACGCCTTTATTATTTTTTGCACTCAAACAAATTGCGTCTTGAGGCATTTCAAAAGGTCCACTCAATTTGTCAATTTTATTGTAAACCAAAATTGTAGGAATGTCGCTCGCACCGATTTCTTTTAAGACTTTATTTACAACTTCAATTTTTTCTTTGTAATGTGGGTCAGCTATGTCTACAACGTGTAAAAGAAGGTCGGCGTCCTTTGTTTCTTCCAACGTCGCATTAAAGGCTTGGATAAAAGCATGTGGCAATTTGTCAATAAAACCAACGGTGTCCACAAGCACAACCTTTTTGTTGTCTCCAAGCCACAAAGTACGAGAAGTGGTGTCGAGAGTTGCAAAAAGCAAATCATCGGCATAAATACCCGCCTTTGTTATTGTATTCATCAAAGTAGACTTGCCCGCATTGGTGTAGCCCACAATAGCAACTTGTTTTATCCTATTCTTTTTTCGTTCACTTTTTTGAAGTTGTCTATTGTTTTTTAATTTTGCAATTTCTTTTTCAAGTTTGACGATGCTATCCTTTATAACCCGCTTATCCATCTCAAGTTTTGTTTCTCCCGGGCCCCGCATGCCCACTCCGCCACCAAAACGCCCCTGCGTTTTTGTCAAACTCGCTACTCTTGGCAAAGAATATTTGAGTTGAGCAAGTTTAACTTGCAACCGCCCTTCGCTAGACGTTGCACGCTTTGCAAAAATATCAAGGATAAGCATAGAGCGGTCGATAACCTTGGCTCCAACGACATCGGCTATGTTGGACATTTGCGAGCCAGTGAGTTCGCAATCTATCACCACGACGTCGGCACCAAGTTCACGTACCATACGACCAATTTCTTCCACCTTGCCAGTGCCTAGCAAAGTAGAAGCCGTCTCTTCTCTTACATTTTGATAAGTCTCACCCACCACATCTAAACCCGCCGTAAAGCACAAACTCTCAAGTTCTTCAAGTTCCCTATCAAAATCAACCTTTGAGCGATTTATTGCCACAGCGACAATTATTGCCTTTTCTTTTTCTTCCCTTGAATTATACATTTTGCTTTTCATAATGAAAAATACTATCACATTTTTAAAAATTTTTCAAACCAAATATTTTAGATTATCTTAAAAAATTGCCACAATTCAAATCTTTAAAGTAAAAATTTTTGTCCTTAGTTAACAAATTTTGAAACTAATATAGAAAGGGGATAGTGTTTTTAATATATATTGTCCCTTTTATTCCGCTAGCTTCAAAAGTTTTTGTCCTTTCTATAAAATCTAAAATTTTTTTTGCTATTATACGTTGAAAATTTTTCACGTCTTTTTTGTGGAAACGTTCCATATATATATGATATGAAATATATATATAGGTTAATTAAAATATACGTAATTGTTTTGTGTGCAATTTTGTGCATATTTTCACTTGTTGGGTGCGGTGGGTCGCTAGAAGAAAACATAAGCCAAAATGTGAGTGAATATAGACAAAACTTTTTTGTGGGGGTTGGAGATAAATTTTCCGCCACTTTTACTGACGGCATGAGAGAAAGTGATTTTATCGCAAATGGAGAGAAGACTTCTCTTGTAGATTTTGGTGTAATTGTGATAAAAACGCAAGATTTATCGCAAAAAAATTTTATTCTTAAAATAAACAATGAAGAAATAAAGGGCGAACTTGAAGTCAACCCTTTTGACAATACACTCGTTGTAGACTTGAAAAGAAAAGTGGATAAGGACGACAATTTGACACTTGATTATAAAGACGAAAGCGTCACTCTTGTGTGCTTATCAAAAGAGTGGAAAATTGATTACAACAACGCACTTGATATTTTTGTACAAAAAAACAAGGAAAAACTTGCAAATTTTGAAAAAAATAACAATTTTGAAGGCGAAATTTATATAAAGATTGTAAGCGATAAACAAGATATGTCCAATATCTACTATTACGTTTTGTGCATAACAAAAAATGGCGATATTGTCGCCAATTTGATAAATGTTGCAACGGGAGAAATTTTGCAAAAAGGTTGATTTTTGTTGCAAAGACTACTTTATCTCAATCTCGTCCATACGTTTTTTGTATTTTCCGCCCAAAGTGTTCGTTCCTAAAAAAGCTTCTACCATCTTACCCGCACTTATCTTACTTGTCACACGTCCCCCAAGAGAGAGAGCATTGACATCGTTGTGTGCCCTAGCCAACTTTACTTCTTCCACACTATGCCCCAGCACACATCTTACACCTTTTATTTTGTTGAGTCCTATGCACATGCCGACGCCAGAACCACAAAGTGCAATAATTTTATCCTCTTTCTTTGCGGGGTCAAAAGTGTTTTTTAAGATACCTACAAAACTTGAAAAATCGTCACTCTCGTCTTGCTTGTAAGCCCCAATATCCACAATATTCCTTTGCTCCTTGCAAAGTTTGTTTTTAACATATTCCTTCAATTCAAATCCAGCGTGGTCACAAAGTAAATAAATCATAATCACTCCTTTTTATTGCAAACTCATTATTTTTTATACAACTTTTTAAATCTTTTTAAAAGGTTTTATTTCGTTTTCTCCAAAAATTACAAAACCATAAAACCCGTCGGCCTCGAGTTTATCAAGAAGTTTTCCCAACTTTTTTGGGCGAGCAAAAAGAGTTGTGTAGTAATCATTTTGCAAATTTATTGCGTATTTTTGACACTCTACAAATTTTCCTTCTTCATAAACAACAGCAAGTCTATTTGCACCCGTTTTTATTTGATTTTGAGACAAAATTGAGTAAATTCTTTCAAAACCAATGGAAAAGCCCACCGCAGGTACGTCGTCACCCGTAAATTTTCCTATCAATTTGTCGTATCTTCCGCCACCGCCAAGAGAGGTAGCAAACTCGTCACTTTTGACTTCAAAAATAGCCCCAGTGTAGTACCCTTGCCCACGAACCAAACTCAAATCAAACTCAATATCATATTTTCCGTCACTTAAAGCCTTGACACCCGACATAATTTCTTTCAAATTTTGAATCTCGTCACACGTACCAAACTTATTTTCAATTTCGCTCAAACTAAGTGGCAAGGCGGACAAAAGTGAACAAAAATTGTCGGTAGCCACCTTGTCAAACCCCTTTTCCATCAGTTCATTTTTTACACCCTCGTGACCAATTTTGTCTAGTTTATCAAAAGTTATACACACACTATCCACATTTTGTGCATCAAAGCCCATTTTGAGTAAAATTTTTTTAAGCAAACCACGATGATTGATTTTGATTGTAAAATTTTTTAAACCTATAGAAAGCAACGCTCTTGACGTGGTGTCTATAAGCTCTATCTCGCAATCACTTTTTTCCCCGCCCACAATGTCGATGTCGCATTGCACAAACTCCCTATTTCTTCCTTTTTGTGGACGTTCCGCACGATAAACCCTATCAATTTGGATACATTTAAAAGGCAAATTTAGGTCATTTTTGTGTTCCGCGTAAAAACGCGATAAAGGCAGTGTCAAGTCATATCTCAACCCCATATCACACAAATTGTTAAAATCTTTATTTTCAATGGCCTTTTCAAATTTTTCACCACGCTTTAAAATTTTGAAAATTAAATTTAAGTTTTCGCCACCGTCACTTTTTTCCAAATTCTCAATATCTTCCACTATTGGTGTGTAAATTCTATTAAAACCTTGCTTTGTATACGTCTCTAAAATTTTCTCTTGCAAATAGTCTCTAAGTCTTGCTTCTTTTGGCATATAGTCGTACATTCCCTTAAGAGTTGATGTCTTCATAATCTCTCCTTTTTATGCAAAATTTGTCTATATTTTATCATAATACTTGCTTATTTTCAACTAATTGTGATAAAATAAAATAACATTCTTAGTAATCGCAACAACAATATTTTTTGAAAATATATTTGAATATAAAATTAAAAAAAAATTAAAATATGTTTAAAAAAATATCATCATAACCCAAAAATAAAACTAAAAGGGAGAAATATGAACGAAAATTTATCACCTGATAGACAAAAAGTCTTGGAAAATATAGAAAAATTTGAAAAGGAAGGGCGTTTTAACGACGACGTGGAAGACGACAAAGCAGGACGCCCTATCAAGCCAAATGAAATTGATTATTTAAACAAAAAATTGAAGAATAGAGTTGCAACGTATTTTGCTAACAAACTTGCTATAAAGTATTTTGACGGTGAGATAAAAAAAGGTAATCTTATCATAAAGGACGTTGTCGGATTTGAAAATTACCTTGCAGTACGTGACAAAGGAGTTGTGATAACTTGCAATCATTGCAATATTTATGACAATTATGTTATTTTTAAAGTCTTACAAAAAGATTTGGGTCACAAGCACCTTTGGAAAATTATAAAAGAAGCAAACTACACTTCCTTCCCCGGTTTTTTTGGCAAACTTTTTAGACATTGCAACACTTTACCCTTGTCTTCCAATAAAGACACTATGAAATTGTTTTTAAGTGCTTTAAACACCCTTTTACAACGAGGAGAAAAGGTGCTTATTTATCCCGAACAAGCAATGTGGTGGAATTACAAAAAACCTAGACCTTTTAAACCAGGGGCTTTTCGCTTTGCAGTCGCTTCAAAAGCACCTGTACTACCATGTTTTTTAACCATGAAAGATAGCAACAAACGTGCACCAGACGGCTCTTTTTATCAAGAATACACCTTGCACATCTTCCCCGCAATTTTTAGCAATTCCACTTTAAACGAAAAAGAAAATGCCAAAATCATGGCTGAGAAAAATTTTGAACTTTGGAAGACTTGCTACGAAACGACTTATAATCAAACCTTGACCTACACTTGCGACAATTAAAATAAAATTTTGCAAAATCAACAAAAATTTGCTTAAATACATTGCTATATTTAAAAAAAATTGATTAGCACAAAAGTCTCTTGTGTCCGTCTTTTTTTACCTAGAAGAAAGGCTCTCTCTTTTCGCCTTTCTTACTACGGTTGCCATTTTTTTATTTTTTCAACAAAAAAAGACCCGCCACAAGACAAGTCTTTATTTGGCTCCCCGGGTCCGAGCTAGATAAGACAACCTATCGGTTTAATTTCGCTTACGCTCCATACGCACTTCGTTGGCGCACAGCCATCGGCTGTTTTTGCCTAACGGCAAAGTTTTCTAACGAAAACTAACCGATATTTGCCCGCTTCCATTCATAAATAACAAAAAAAACTTGTATATTCTACAAGTCTTTATTTGGCTCCCCGGGTCCGGCTCGAACGGACAACCTATCGGTTAACAGCCGAGTGCTCCACCATTGAGCTACCGAGGAATATTTACACTCAAATTCGCTTCCGCTTTTCGAATGCTTCTTTATATTATCAAATTGAAAATATAAAGTCAATAAAATTTTTGCATTTTTTTTAAAATTTTTTTATTTTTTTATTTTTAAAATTAACACATGTATTTTTTGTTTTTTTTAATCAAGCGATAAAAATCTACAACCGTTATACCTTTGACAGATTTTCAAATAATTTTAATTTTTCTTCAAAATATTTAAAGGCAATTTCAAAAGACTCATCTGTTGTCAAGTCGACCTTGACGATTTTTAGCAATGTTATTGGGTCATCTATGCACCCACTCGACAAAAACTTCTTATAATCAGCAACACTTGTTTTGCCCGTTCTCAAATTTTCCACGATATTTATTGCACTTATAAGCCCAGTTGCATACTTGTACACATAAAAAGGTGTGTAAAAATGTGGGATTATACTCCACTCGTATTGTACTTCCTTCAAAATTTTAAGCGAGTTACCAAAATATTTTTTTACAAGAGAAAAATACGTCTCATTCAAAACTTGTGTAGAAACGGGCTCGTCATGCTCAACCATGTTATGAATAATTTGCTCAAAAGTTGCAAACATTGTTTGTCTAAAAACAGTTGCATTAAAATTTGACAAAAATTCGCTTAAATAAAAAATCTTTTCTTTGTTAGATTTGCTTTTTTCAAACATAAAGTCATTCAAAATCGTTTCGTTAACGGTGCTTGCAATCTCAGCCAAAAAAATGGTATAAGAGGAGTTTATCACGCTTTGATGGGTGTCCGAGTAAACGCTGTGCATTGCATGTCCTAATTCATGTGCAAGAGTGGACACATCGCTTGCCGTTCCCGTAAAATTTAGCAAAATTCTTGGTGTACATTTTGATGCCATTGTCTCATATCCACCGCCCACTTTTCCCTTTCTTTCATAAACGTCTATCATGCCCTCACGAGCCATTTTTTTAATGTAGTCAGTGTAGTCCTTTCCAAAAATTGAAAGAGCTTGTGTGACAAACTCTAAAGCCTCCTCAAAAGTGTATTTTTTTGAAGAAGAAAAGGGGTTAAAATAAATGTCACTTAAGGAAAAGTTTTTTATGCCAAGTGCCTTCTTTTTTGTCTTAAAATATTTTTGGTTAAGTGGGAGAAATCGCTCAACATTTTTTACTAATTTATCATAAACTTTTGGGTCAACTTCTTCCATATAGCAAGAGCCCAACAAGGCAGAATCAAATCGTCTTGCTCTAGCAAAAAAGACGTCTTTTTTTACGCTTGCAATGTAGTTGGAAGATAGAAAATTGTTGTATCTTCCATAAGCCAACATTCGCTCTTTATACGTGTTTAATCTAAGGGTTTCATCGGGACTTCTAAGATAGGAAGATATGAGTGCTTGTGTCAGCTTTTTCCTTTTACCATTTTTGTCAAAAACGTCTTTATATTTCAAGTCCCCATTGCCAAAATTTGACATGTTTTTTTGAAAGTCGCCAGAAAACTCCCCAACACTTGATAAAAGCATCTCGCACTCCTTAGAAAGCGTGTGGGGCTTATTTCTAATAACGTCACGAATAAGTGAAGAAAACGCAAAAAACTTGCGGTCGGCATAGATGTCCTTTAAATACTTATCACTCATATTTGTCAATTCGGGAGCGATATATGACGTCTCGACCGAATGGTCGGTCGCAAGCTTTTGGACACGAGCAACACGCTCTTGATTTTTGCTATCTGTCACATTCATATCACTTTTGCAATGAGCATAAACGTACAATTTGTCAATGTCGCAATAAGTCTTTTCGAGCAATTTAAGCAACTTCAAAAGTGTCTCTTTGTCTCCCAATTTACCCTCAAAATTGTCGAATTTTTTGACATCTTTCTGTGCTTCTAAAAAAGTTTTTTCAAAAGCATTTTCGTCAACAAAATAGTCCTCAAAAGACCATGTGTAAGTATCGTTTTTTTTCATAAAATATTCCCCTTTTATTTTTAATTAAGTTGATTTAATTTAATATTTTTATATCTATTTTTAT
>CAVHMC010000022.1:0-14817 GCA_963636895.1 Oscillospiraceae bacterium
ATTTGTTACAATGTCTTTGCGTAAAAACTTGATAAGCAAAGGCTTTTGATAAGCAAAAGTTTTGTTATTAAATTTATATTCTAAATAAAAAAGGCAAAAGAAAAGTGGATATAGACTTAAATGATTTAAACAGTGCACAACTTGTTGCACTCAAGCAAATTGACGGGCCCGTTATGGTGCTGGCTGGTGCTGGCAGTGGCAAAACTCGTCTTGTTACGTATAGGATAGCCTATCTTATAAACACATTAAAGGTGTCTCCTTACAACATTCTTGCAATAACTTTCACCAACAAGGCAACAAACGAGATGCGAGACCGTCTTTTTTCTATTTTGGGCGAGGACGCAAAGGATATTTGGATTTCTACCTTTCACTCGATGTGTGTAAAAATTTTGCGTAGCAATATAGGCAATCTCAAGAATAGTGATGGCTCAAGCAATTTTGATAGGAATTTTTCCATTTATACGGATACAGAGCGGGATAAAGCACTCAAAACTGTCGTAAAAGATTTGGGACTAAATGATGACGCAATAAGCAAATATGGTTATCACATTTCAAACGCTAAAAACCAGCATTTGTCACCTTGGGAATATCAAAAATTGTACCAAGACTTGCCTTATATTGACGAAGTCACAAAGGTTTATTCTGCGTATCAAAAGTTTCTTGCTAGCAACAATGCACTTGATTTTGACGATTTGCTAGTCAAAACTTATGACTTGTTTTTGGAATATCCAAATGTTCTCGCTCGTTACCAACAACGCTTTAAATTTATCCACGTAGACGAGTTTCAAGACACAAACAAAATTCAATATTTAATTGTTCGCGCACTTGCTGGCGAGTACAAAAACCTTTTTGTCGTGGGTGACGAAGACCAATGCATTTACTCATGGAGAGGGGCAAGTATTTCCAATATAACGGACTTTAAGCACGACTTCCCAGAGTATAAAATATATAAGTTGGAGCAAAATTATCGTAGTACAAAGTTGATACTCGACACCGCCAATAAACTTATAAAAAACAACAATAGTAGGAACGATAAAATTCTTTGGACAAACAATGACGCTGGCACGAAAGTGGAATATCACAAGTTGAAAGACGAGTTTGAAGAAGCCGAGTATGTCGCCCGCACAATTGCAAATCTTGTGAGTATGGAAGGATATTCCTACAAAGATTTTGCCGTTTTGACACGTCTTAACGCCATGACCGCTCCTCTTGAAGAAAAATTCTTAAATTACAACATAAATTATAAAATGTTTGGTGGAAAAAAGTTTTTTGAAAGGCTTGAAATAAAAAATATTTTGAGTTATCTCAAAATGATTACCAACAAGTATGATTCCACTTCTTTTGTCCGCATTGTCAATTTTCCAAAAAGGGGCATAGGGGACGCCACCGTCAAGGCTATTCTCGACCTTGCCACCTTTCACAACGTCACACCTTATGACATTATTTTGAGCAATGACGAATATCTCATTGACCCTACAATTATCAAAAAAATCAAGCCTTTCAAGACACTTGTGGAGCAACTTTTGCAAGAGTACGAGAGCCAAGAGCCTTTGCAATTTATCAAAAATATGATAAAAGAAGTCGGCTTTTATCAAGAGTATTCTACCCAGACGGAAGAAGACATAAATAGGGTTATGAATATCAACAACTTTATTATGATAGCGTCAAATTATTTTGAAGCGAACCCAAAAGACGACCTTAGCGACTTTTTGCAATCAATCACTTTGATTTCTGACATTGACGACTACGACGACAAGGAAAATTCCGTCGCGATAGCCACCGTTCATGCTGTGAAAGGCCTTGAATTTAGATGCGTTTTTGTGGTGGGACTAGAAGAAAAAATGTTCCCAATTATTCGTGCAAATTCTACGGACTTAGACATGGAAGAAGAGCGTCGCCTTATGTTCGTTGCCATTACTCGTGCGGAAGAAAGGCTATATCTTACGTCGTCCTCTTCTCGTTTTATGTATGGGAGAAGAGACTATATGTCGCCATCAAGATTTTTAAAAGAATGTGGCATTTTAGACGAAAAACCTATATTTAGAAGAGACACCTACAACGAATTTAATCAAACGTCAACTTTCCAAACTTTCCACAAAACAAGTTTTTCTTTGGGCGGGAAGAAGGACAACAAGGAAGCCGTTGATTTTGAGAAAAAATATGCAGTGGGGAAACGTGTCTCGCATCCAAAATTTGGCAAAGGCACAATAACAGGCAATTTTGGCATAGCAACCACAAAATGTGTCACAATTAATTTTGACGATATTGGCACAAAAACCTTGTCCGTTGAGTATGCACCTATTACGCTTGAAGAATAATTTTTTTTGTTGTTTTAAGCAAAACACAAGCCCCGCAATACTTGGGTTACATATTTATTCTTATTTGATTTTTGTGAAGAAAAAGGAGACAAAAATGGACTCAATAAAACGTATGGAGGAACTCGTAAAAGTCCTAAATGATTATGCCTACAAATATTATGTTTTAGACAAACCTATCGTCAGCGACTATGACTACGACAAGTTGTACGACGAACTTTTATTACTTGAAAAAACTACGGGAAAAGTTCTCCCCAACTCACCCACAAAGCGTGTCGGTGGAGAAATTTTGCAAGGGTTTAAAAAGGTTGTTCACGAAGAAAAATTGTATAGTTTAAACAAGTGCAACAACTATGAAGAATTGGAAAAATTTTTGGCTGATACCAAGAAAGTTGTGCCTAAGGCAAGGTTTACAGTTGAGTACAAATTTGACGGTTTACGCATTGTCGCAAAATATAAAAACGGTCTTCTTGTTGAGGCATCTACAAGGGGCAACGGAACGGTCGGCGAAGACGTGACAGAGCAAGTCAAGACCATTCGGTCGGTGCCACTTTCCATTGATTTCAAGGGCGACTTGACGGTCGCCGGCGAAGGAGTCATAACTCTTGACAACCTAGAAAAGTACAATCGGTCGGCAGACGAAAAACTCAAAAACACTCGCAACGCAGTGGCGGGTGCAATAAGGAATCTTGACCCAAAAGAGACAGCCAAACGCAACCTTGATGTCGTTTTTTATGACCTTATCAAAATTGACGGAAAGGACCTTAAGACACAAGAAGAAGTGCAAGAATTTTTAAAACAAAACAAGTTTTTGACAGGTAAACTTTTTGAGGTATGCGACGACGCTTGTGACATAGAAAGAATTATAGAAAAGGTGGACAAAATCAAATCTACCTTGCAAATTTCTATCGACGGAATTGTTATAAAATTAAATTCACTACTTGATAGAGACGAACTTGGATATACTTCAAAATTTCCAAAATGGGCAATTGCATATAAGTTTGCACCTGTAGAAGCGACAAGCGTTTTAAGGCAAGTTGAGTGGGGTGTGGGGCGAACGGGCAAACTCACTCCAACTGCAATAATAGACCCTGTAGAACTTGCGGGGGCAACCATCACACGTGCCACTCTCAACAACTATGACGATATTTTGCGTAAAAAAGTAAAGATAGGCTCACTTGTTTTTGTAAGACGTAGCAACGAAGTTATTCCAGAAATTTTGGGCCTAGCGCAAGAAGGCGAAAATGCAAAGGAGATTGTCCCGCCTACCACCTGTCCTAGTTGCCAAGGAGAACTTACAAAAAATGGCGTCAACATATTTTGTCTCAACCCAAATTGTAGGGAAAAGGTTATCGCAAAACTTACCTATTTTGCAAGTAAAGATTGCATGAATATCGAAGGCTTGCGTGATAAAATCGTGGGGCAGTTGTTTGATAAAGGCTTAGTCAAAGCTATCCCCGACTTGTATCGTTTGACTGCAAAGGACTTTGAAGGGTTGGAAGGTTTTAAAGATAAAAAAATTTCCAACATTTTGTCGTCAATAGAAAAAAGCAAGACGTGCGACTTGGCACCTTTTATTGACGCCTTGAGTATCGACGGTGTGGGGCAAAAAACTTCCAAGGACCTTGCAAAGAAATACAAAAATCTTCCTTCACTTATGAGTGCAACCTACGACGACCTAATCACTCAAAAAGACATTGGTCTTGTCACTGCCCAAAATATCGTGGACTTTTTTAACAATGAAAACAATGTAAAAATGATTGAGACCCTTCAAAATTTGGGAGTGAAAATAAAGGAAATCGAGTCGCGAGAGGTCGACCCCAACAACTTCTTTTATCAAAAGAAATTTGTTTTGACAGGCACACTTGCAAATTATTCTAGGAGTGACGCCACAAAGATTATCGAAAGTTTTGGTGGCGAAGTTTCGTCTAGTGTGTCCAAAAACACTTTTTGCGTCGTCTTTGGCACAGAGGCAGGTAGTAAACTTGACAAGGCCCTTGCTCTTGGCGTCAAAACCCTCGACGAAGACGCCTTCCAAAAAATCATAAACGATATTAATAAGTAAGGGTTTTTAGAGGATAAACAATGTTTAAAATTTTTTAAGTTTTTAATATTAAAGTTAGAATTATGAGAAACTTAGTTTGGCATGTCATAAATTTTTATAAAAATTTTACAGAAACCTTTTGAATAATTTGATTTTTTTTGGTGCATTAGAAGAAAAAAACAATATTTTAAAATCAATATAAAAATTTGACTTTTAAAAATTTGTGTGTTACAATACCTTGTTTTAAAATGGAGTAAAAAGATATTATGATGATTGATCCACCTATTGAAGAACTTAAACAAATTGCTGGCAACGAATATATTTTGGCGAATGTCGTTGCAAAAAGGGCAAAAATTCTTGAAAAGGATATGCCAGAGTTTATCGAGGCCTCTCCAGAAAAGGCTATTTCTATCGCAGCACGAGAATTGTATTCGGGCAAACTTGAGATAAAGAAGCCAGAAAATTTGGGGGAATAATCGCCCATGATTGCAAGAGTTATAGTTGATATAGCGTCTTCCGCTGTGGACAAAATCTTTGATTACAACGTCCCAAGCGATATGACCATAGCAAAGGGTGACAGGGTGCTCGTTCCTTTTGGGAAAAAGAATATCGAGGGCTATGTGGTTGACTTTGCGGAAAATAGCAACTATGACAAGGGCAAAATAAAAGACGTTATTTCAAAACTTGATTCACAACCCTTGCTTACTGAAAATAACTTGCGGTTGTGTTTTTTTATGCAACAAAAATTTTTTTTGCGTGCGATAGACATTATCAAACTTTGCGTTCCACCTTATGTTGTAAACGGCAAGCAAAAGGATACCACTTTTGTGAGACTAAGCGAAAACGAAGTCAAAATTACATCTGCTAAGCAACTTGAAATTGTCTCTCTATTTAAAGAAGTGGGCGAGATTAGGCGAGATTTGTTGCTTGCAAAATGTTCCCAAAGTGCCTACAAAACTTTGCTTGACAAGGGGGCCATAATTTTAAGACAGGAAAAAACTTATCGTGCCCCACAAAACTCTTTTACAGTTGCAAAAAAGGATATTGTGCTTAATTGCGAGCAACAAAAAGCGGTCGACACAATTTGCAAATACAAATACAACACTTTTCTTTTGCATGGTGTTACGGGTAGTGGCAAGACGGAAGTGTACATAAATGTCATCAAAAATGCCTTAAAGCAAGGCAAGGGTGCCATTATGCTTGTGCCAGAGATTTCTCTTACGCCACAAATGTCCGCTAGGTTTAAAAATGCTTTTGGCGATACGGTGGCTATTCTTCATAGTTCTTTGAAGCCGGGCGAGAGATTTGATGAATGGAATAGATTAAAAAGTGGGGAAGCAAAGATAGCTATTGGGGCTAGGTCGTGTATTTTTGCCCCAATAGAAAATTTGGGCGTTATTGTCATTGACGAAGAGCATGATGGCAGTTATTATGCGGAGAGCAACCCACGTTTTCACACACATGAAGTCGCAAGATACCTAGCCTATCTCAACAATTGTCCGTTGATTTTGGGCAGTGCAACGCCAAGCATAGAGAGTTTTTATCGAGTTAAAACGGGCGAGTACACCTTGATAACCTTGCCCAATCGTGCCAACAAAAGAGAACTCCCCAATATTGAAGTCGTGGACATGCTAGGAGAAATATCAAAAGGCAACACAAATATATTTTCCTATAGGTTACTTGCCGAATTGGAACAGTGCATAAAAGACAAAAAGCAAGCAATGATATTTATCAATCGTCGTGGATTTTCTTCCTTTTTGATGTGTAGAGAATGTGGATATGTGCCAAAATGTGAAGATTGCGACGTAAGTCTTGTTTATCATAAAGAAGACAATATGCTCAAATGCCACTATTGTCAGAAAAGATACAAAGTGCCTTTTAAATGCCCAAAATGTGGCAGTCCTTCCTTGAGATACGGGGCGGTGGGGACAGAAAGAATAGTGGAAGAGCTGAGAAAAATGTTTGATGTCCCTATTCTTAGGTTGGACAACGACACAACAAAAAATAGAGAAGCATATGTCGATATATTAACAAAATTCAACAACACGTCTCCCGCTATTTTGGTGGGTACTCAAATGATAGCCAAGGGGCACGACTTCAACAATGTCACGTTGGTGGGGATAGTCGATGCGGACATATCCTTGCATTTTAGTGACTATCGTGCGGTGGAGCGAACCTTTCAACTCATCACTCAGGTGGCGGGTCGTGCGGGTAGAAGTGACAAAGAAGGCAAGGTCGTTTTGCAGACATATTATCCAAAACATTTTGCCTATCGTTGTGCTTGTAGTTATGATTACAATGCTTTTTTTAAGCGGGAAATCAAGTTGCGGGAGTTGTCACACTTTCCGCCTTTTGTCGATATGATACGTATTCTTGTTGTAGGTGAAAACGAGCAAAAATCTCAAAACACCTTGCAACAAATATTTGATAAAATAAAAGAAATAAGGGACAATTATCCAAGCGATTTTGTGTATCTTGCCCCCATGAAATGCCCAAAAAAGCGACTGCAAGGCAATTTCCGTTTTCAAATTCTTATGAGAATTCAAAAAAAGAACGAGCAAGATATTCTCCCAAAAATTTATGAGATTTGTCGAGAAGTCAAAGTGCCACAAGTGTCTATCTTTATCGAAAACGACCCCCAAAATTTGAGTTAATGTTGACGTCAAGTTATTTTATATTTTAATTTTATTTTAAAAGAATTATATAAACTTGTTTTACAAAACATTTTTATTTTTTAATAATAAGTAAAGAATTTTGCTAAAACAAGTTTTAAAAATATCTTTATTTTACTTTTATTTTGTGATAGTATGTATAAGTAAATTTTTGCAAATTTTAAATTAAGGAGAAAATATGGCTTTAAGAAAAATTATTACACAAGAAAACGAAATTTTACGAAAAATATCTAAGCCCGTAAAGACTTTTGACGAAGATTTGTGGGAACTTCTTGATGATATGAAGGAAACTCTTGAGAAATCGAACGGTGTTGGGCTTGCATGCCCACAAGTGGGTGTACTAAAAAGGGCTTTTGTTATAAGCCTCAACAACGATTACTTTGAAGTCGTCAACCCAAAAATCACCAAGATGTCTGGCAAAAACGTCGCACAGGAAGGGTGCCTTAGTATCCCAAATGTTTATGAAAATGTTGAAAGGCCAAATGTTGTGACGATTGAATTTGAAGATAGGTATGGCAACCCTATGTCAATAACTGCCACCGACTATATGGCACGTGCCTTTTGCCACGAATTTGACCATTTAAACGGTATTTTATTTATTGATTATTTAAAGTCCAAAACAAGATAACTCTAAAAAGTGCTTTATTTAGATGATATTTTGCTTTATTATTTTAAAGTAATGCAAAACAATTAAGAACCAAGCATTTAAGTAATGTTTTATTAATTGATTATTTAAAGCCTAGGTCAAGGTAACAAGACGTATTTTATTTAATTATTTTAAAGAAATACAAAAATAAATAAGAACGAAGTGTTTTATCAATTAATTATTCAAAGGATAAACCTTTTAGGAAAAGTAGGAATATAGGCATCTTGTTTAATTTTGTTTTATGAAATTTTATGTATAGAAAAAAGTCTTTGTGGGTGGCATTTTAAAAAAAATAAATTAAAAAATTTTTTAAAAGTTTTTAGAAATACAAAAAAAGTCAGGGAGTGTGTATGAGAGTAGTGTTTTTAGGTTGTTCCGAGTTTTCAACAATTGTTTTAAATCGCCTTGTTGAGTCACATCACCAAGTGGTTTGTGTCGTGTCTAGCATTGATAAGGAAAGTGGGCGGGGAAAGCACCTCGAGATAAGTGCGATAAAAAAGTATGCTCTTTCCCACAATATCCCTATTTTGCAATACAAAAAGGTAAGCAAGGAAGGGGAAGAAGAGATAAGGAACTTTTCTCCCGACGTGCTTGTCACAGCGTCGTTTGGTCAAATGTTGAAAGAAAATATATTAAATCTTGCCCCATATGGAGTTATCAATGTTCATGCGTCGCTTCTTCCAAAATATCGTGGCAGTTGCCCCATCAATTATTGCCTTATAAATGGCGAAAAGGAGACGGGCATAACTATTATGCAGACAGCACTTGCGATGGACAGTGGGGATATTTTGCTACAAAAGAGTTTGTCAATAGACTATCAAGATACAGCTTGCGACTTAACACTCAAACTTGCCTATCTTGGTGGCGAATGTATTGTGGAAGGGCTTGACATGCTGGAGCAAGGCAAGGCAAAATTTGTCAAACAAAACGAAGACGATATGACATATTTCCCAAAACTTAATAAGGAAATGTCATATATAGATTTTGATATGACTGCCAACCAAATTCACAACTTTGTACGTGGCGTTAACCCTTGGCCACTTGCTAGAGTAAACCTTAAGGGCGAGCCACTCATTGTCTATTCTGCGTCGCCTTTCGACAATCTTGTCAACGTCAACTTGCAAGATTATGAGCATGGCGAAGTCGTGTTTGCAAGCGGTAAAAAGGGACTAGTTGTCAGGTGTTATGACGGACTTGTGAGCCTCGACGTTATTCAAGCTCCAAATGGGAAAAAAATGGACGCAAAGGCATATTTAAATGGCAAAAAAATTGATATAAAGACAAACCTTTCAAAAACTCAACAAGACGAGACTTTGAATTAACTTAAAATACTAGATATTTTGTTAAAAACTTCAAAAGGAGAAAAATGAAAAAAAATTTACTTGATTTTACCTATCAAGAGTTACAAGACCTTATGCTTTCTCTAGGCGACAAAAAATATCGTGCGGAGCAGATTTTTTCTGGCTTGCATATGGGAAAAACGATTGACGAAATGTCCAACTTGCCAAAAGATTTGGTGGAAAAATTGCAAGAGCAATTTGACGACAGTGCAATTGATATTGTAAAGGAGCAAGTGTCGAGCGACGGGACGAGAAAATATTTGTATAAGTTAAACGACGGCAACGTCATCGAAGGCGTCTTGATGGGGTACAAATATGGTTATACAATTTGTGTGTCCACTCAAGTGGGGTGCCGAATGGGGTGCAAATTTTGTGCGAGCGGGCTTGACGGGCTTGTGAGAAATTTGACTGCGGGCGAAATTATGGGACAAATTATCAAAGTAAACACTCTCCTTGGTGGCGACATAAAAAATCGCAAGGTGACAAATATTGTTTTGATGGGGAGTGGCGAACCGCTTGACAATTTTGACAATGTCGCAAAATTTTTAACCCTTGCAAACGATAAGCATGGGCTAAATTTTAGCGATAGAAATATCTCCTTGTCCACTTGCGGACTTGTAAAAAATATCTATAAACTAGCGGACCTAGGTAGGCAAATCAATCTTTGCATATCGCTTCATGCTCCAAACGACGCCATAAGGCACCGCATTATGCCAGTGTCCAATTCTTGCACGATGGACGAGCTATTGTCCGCATGTGAATATTATGCAAACAAGACCAATAGGCGGATATTGTTTGAATATATCATGATAAAAAACGTCAATTCTTCTCGTGAAAACGCCTTGGAACTTGCCAAAAAACTTGCGGGACACAATTATATGGTCAACCTAATCAACTTAAATGAAGTAAAAGAAAACGACTTCAAGTCTTGCAGTCAAGAAGCCATAGACAACTTTGCAAGAGTGCTAAAAGATTACAAGATAAATGTCACCACAAGACGTAGCCTTGGCAAGGATATTGACGGTGCTTGCGGGCAGTTGCGAAGAAAATATATCAAAAGGGAAGAGTAATTTAGTCAACAATTTTAGATTTTTAAATTATGAGAAAAAAACAATTTTGAGTTACGCCACCCAACAAATATAAATTCTTAAATTAAGGACTAAACTCAATTTTTTAAAAGTACCACCCGACAAATTTAAATTCTTAAATTATGGACTAAAAACGATTTTGAGTTACGCCACCCGACAAATTTATTAGTTTTAAAAGTAAAAGGATAAAAGTTTTATGAAGATTTCCGTTTCAACCAACCCACCAAAGGAAGAAGATTTGCTAAACTATTTGTCTATTATAAAGGACTTTGACGTCGACTACATTCATGCGGATATTATGGACGGGGTTTTGGTCGAAAACAAGACCTTTGGGGCAACTTTTTTGCCTAAAATTAGACAAGTGACAAGTCTCCCCCTTGACGTGCATTTGATGGTGCAAAATCCGCAAGTGGAGTACAAAAAATACCTTCAAAATGGTGTCGATTGCATCGCTATACACTATGAGTGCCTTGCAAGCAACTTGGCAAGTTCTGTGTTAAAAGATATTCAAAGTTGCGGAATAAAGTCTTCTCTTGCGATAAAAATAGAGACTCCTTTAAGTGACGACTTTTTAAGTCTATTGTCAACTTGTGATAGGGTGCTTGTTATGAGCGTAAAAATAGGCAAGAGTGGGCAAACTTTTGACACAAAAGCCTTGGATAAAATCAAGAAAATTAGTGATTATATAAAGGAAAACAATTTAAAAACGACCCTTGAAGTCGATGGCGGAGTAACGCCTAAAATTGTCCCACAACTTACTAATCTTGGCGTCTCCATCGTCGTCGTGGGTGGCTGTTTGTACAATAGTCAAGATAAAGGTCAAGTGGTAGCCGAGTTGAAAAATCAATAAAAAAAGGATAAAGTTTTATGTCAACAAAAGCGAGTTTAAAATTGTCTGGGTTTTGTTTGTTCATGGCATTTGCGATGATAGTTATGTCGTCGGTTGTGATTTATTGTGCGAGTAAGTACAATGTGGACAGTTCGGTGACCATTAATTTTGAGCAAACAAAACTCGTATCAAATGGTATAACGTTAAATTTTGTAAACAATGAAAATAGTACGGTTACAATTAAAAATTGTGCAATAGTTTACAATACTGCTAATACACAATTCAAAATTGTAGGGCCCACACCTATTACTTCGTCAAGTACTTCTGCAAATTCTACAAGCAGCAAAAGGTCCGCACTAGAAAATAGCGAAGCAAGCAACCTTAGGACTGCCACAGCAACACCTACAGGCAAAATATCTAGTTTAAGTGAATTAAAAAATAGTAGCGGTGCGGAGTTTTACTACTTTTGCACCAATTCGAGTGTCAAAACGAACACATCTTTTGGATATATCGACCCCGGCACAGTGTATTGGACGTCCACTGCTGACACAACGCTCGAAAGTTGGTACGATATCCCCACTAAACTAGAACTTTACACTTGTTTTATGAAACCAAATTATACGAGCGGGACTGATTATAGTACAGCACAAATTATCATTTCAAATAGTGTGACATGGATATATTCTAGTGCCTTTTGCCAAAGTTATAATAAATATAATACCAATTTAAAAAATGTGGCTATGCCACAAAGTGTGACAGGGCTTAGCCATACTACTTATGATGAAGAAGTTACTTGGGGCCCTTTCCGAAATTGTACTAAACTTACAAGTATAATTTTGCCAAATAGTTTAAAATACATAGGTTGTTTTGCGTTTGCATCTTCTGGGCTAACTTGGCTACTAATGCAAAAGCCTTAACAACAAACTACTATAAATACAATTGGTATAGCTAAAAACATAATTTTGTCTAACTTATGCAACTATGCAAATGTTTTAAGTAATCATAATTTTGATTAGGTGAAAAATCTTTTTATCAAATCTCTCATTAGTCGAATTTTATGTAATTTTTTCTAAATATTATTTTAAGTATTGGCACCAAGGACTTTGGTGCTTTTATGCAAATTATTTTCATATCTACGTCCTTTTCTACATTTTATGCGTCAAATTTTAATTATGTGACTGCCCGCAATTTTCACTCTAAATTTAATATCGCAAAATTACCTTTTCTTTCATTATGCCATGCTTTCTATTAAAATTTAACTTTGTTTTTGGGGGAGAAACCACAAATTTTACGCTTTTAAGTTAACACAAGCCTTTAAATAGTTTTTCAAATTTTTTTGAAAAATTTCAAACCTTTTGATAGATAAAATTTTGCATAAAGATAAAAACATATTCTTTAAAAATTATCACTAAAAAACAACTTTCTCCACAAGCAAAGACAACACAAAAAGGTATAAATTTTACAAATTATATAAAAACAGTTGCATATTGCCTAAAAGTGTCGTATAATATGTCACGTAGTGTTAGAGTTGTGCATATTCTAACCAAAACTATAAAAGGAATAACTATGTTTGTTAAGACTTCAAATGCTTATGGGGATATAACAATAGACAACAATGCCATCGCTATTGTCGCAGGGTACAATGCTCTCGATTGCTATGGTGTTGTGGACTTGGTGTCTAGAAGCGCCAAGGAGAGTTTTAACGAACTTTTGGGGGCTAAATCTTTTTCTCGCGGGGTCAAGATAACCAGCCTTGACAATCATATCACAGTGGACTTGAACGTTATTTTAAAGTATGGCGTGTCCATCACTGCCGTTGCGGAGAGTGTAAAATCTACCGTAAAGTACAGTGTGGAGAAGTTTACAGGCATGATTGTCGACGCGGTCAATATCAAGGTCATCGGGGTTAGGGTTTAGCTTTTTTGATACAACTTTTTTGTTTAAAATTGATTTTACGGCCTTAGAAATGGCCTTTGATATATCTCGGAGGGAGAAAATTGCAAAAAACAATTAATGGAGCGACTTTTAGGAAAATGATTGTTTCCGCGTCAAGTTTGCTCGAGGAAAATAGAAAATATGTGGACTCGTTGAACGTCTTTCCTGTGCCAGACGGAGATACGGGCACGAATATGAATTTGACTTTCAAGTCCGCAACAAAAGAAGTAAATGAATGTCCAAACAACAATCTTGACAGTTTGTCCGAAGCAATTACAAAGGGCGCTTTGCGTGGTGCTCGTGGCAACTCGGGTGTTATATTATCTCAAATTTTGAAGGGAATGGCAAAAATTATTAGACAACACGTTGAGCTAAAGACCAAAGATTTTGCCCTTGCTATGAAGGAAGGGAGTGACATCGCCTACAAAGCCGTCACTAAGCCAAAAGAAGGGACGATTTTGACGGTTATTCGTGTAATGAGCGAGTATGCACTCACGTCTTGCAAGAAAAACCACGACTTTGAGACTTTTCTAAAAGACGTCTTGGACAAAGGCGAAGAAGTGCTTATGCAAACTCCAGAACTCTTGCCTGTGCTTAAAAAAGCGGGGGTTGTCGATGCTGGCGGTCGCGGGCTCCTCATTATATTTTCGGGCTTTTACAAGGCTCTTACTGACGAAGACCTTTCAAATAGCGAGTTTTTGGACCCAACACTTGATTTTTCAAACGACAAAGATTCTACACAAAATAAACCTGTTGACTTGGCTGAAATAAAATATGCCTATTCTACTGAATATATCATTATCAATTTGTTCAAAAAGACAACCCAAAGCGATATTGACAAACTTCGCGAAAGGCTTGTCGAAATTGGCGAGTCGGTTATTTGTGTGGGTGATTTGTCCCTTGTCAAAGTGCATGTCTTAACAAATGAACCAAACAAAGCACTCGGCTTTGGTCTTGAACTTGGCGATATTACCAATATTAAAATCGAAAATATGCTCGAGCAAAATAGGCTCCTTAAAACGCAAAAAGAAGAACCCGCAAAACCTATGGGGATTGTGTCCGTTTCTGCTGGGGAAGGCTTTGAGGTGCTATTTAAAGACCTTATGGTTGATTATGTTATCAAAGGTGGACAAACCATGAACCCAAGTGCCAACGATATTGCCGAAGCGGTGGACAAGGTAAATGCGGAGACGGTTTTTGTCCTTCCAAACAACAAAAATATCGTTCTTGCAGCGGAACAAGCAAAAGACTTGGCAAAAAGGAATATAGTAGTTATCCCAACACGTTCTGTTCCAGAAGGAATATCCGCTTGCCTGTCGTTTAACCCAGACAGTTCGGTCGACGAAAATACCGAGGTTATGAACGAGTCCATGAAGAATGTCAAAACGGGTAGTGTTACTTATGCTGTGAGAGACACTCACGTGGACGGATTTGACTTGAGTGTGGGAGAAATTATAGGGCTTGACAACAATTCAATTCTTGCAAAAGGTAAGGAAATACCAGAGACGGTGGAAGGTCTTGTGGGCAAACTTATCGACGACAACACCGTCAATGTTACACTTTTCTTTGGACAAGAAGTTGAGGAACAAGACGCAATATCTTTGCAAGAAAAACTCAAAACAACTTTTCCACAATGCGAATTTAATGCTGTTTGCGGTGGACAACCTGTCTATTATTACATTTTATCTGTTGAATAATTTAAACTTTGGCTTGCATCTTTGCAGGCCTTTTTATATAAAAATCTTTACGAAATTTTCATAGTATTCCTATATAAGTTCCATAGTGTTTTATTGTATATTCATAAAAATCTTTATAAGGTTTTCATAAAAATTTCATAAAAAAAACTCATAAAATCTCACAAAAATCTTCATATAATTATCTTAAAAATTTAAAAAAAAATTAATTTAAAAATTTTTTTAAAAAAATAAAGGAAATTTGATTATTATGT
>CAVHMC010000023.1:0-14625 GCA_963636895.1 Oscillospiraceae bacterium
AAAAAAATGCAATATAAAGATTAAATTTTTTGTCCAACTTTTGGGGTGCACTTCACACTTATTTACGGGGTTATTTTTATTTAATCGTTTGTTGTTTATTATATTGAAAGCAATTATGCCAACACTTTGCTATAGAAAACCTATTTGCCATAGCCCTTTTACGCTAATATTTATCACAACTTTACATCTACATGCTATTTTCAAACTTCAACTATCTGCAAAAATTTGTTGGATATTTATCAATTTATCTTTTACTTATCTATCTCTTCATTTTTTGCTTTTTGCTCTTTTGTTTCTTGCTTTTTACTTTTAGAGTTAGAAAGACTTTGTTTCTTAACCTGCTTATCGTTAGATTTTTCTTTCTCGACTTTTGGCTTAGAAGTTTTTGATTTAGAAGTTATCGTGTTAGAAGCCTTTTCTTTTGATGTCTTTTTGTTAGAAGTTTTTGCTTTGGAAATCTTTGCTTTGGGAGTTTCTGCTTTGTCCACAATTTCTTTTGTAGACTTTTTTTCTCCTGCATTTAATTTTTCAGCTACCTGCTTTTTAGTTTTTTGCGTTTCTACTCCCTCATTTCCAGCCTTTTGCTCGCTTGTCTCTTGTTTTGCTGTTGCCAAAATTTCCACCTTTTTATTTTCTATCTTTGAAGGTTTACTTGTCTTCTTTTTGGCATCTTTTACGTCTATTTTTTTAGCATTTTTAGGAGCTTCTTTTTTCTTCTTCTCTATTTTAGACTTTTCAGCCTTTGGCTTTGTCTTTGATTTTTCGTCAACAAACACCATAGACGTTTCATTTTTGTCAAGTTTTGCATTGCTTTCTTGATTGTCAGTCGCAAGATTTTGATTATTTTCATCAATCTCTACAACGATTTGCTCATCTTTTTTTGCGTCTTTGCTTGCTTTTTTGTCTTTGATATTTAGCGAGTCCGCTTCGTCGTCATACTCAAGTTCCTCGTCGCTCACCCAATTTATTTTATCTTCTTTCACCCATTTTCTAAACTTTCTTTCATAGGCAAGTTGTTCTTCTTGCAAAGCACTTTTTTCCTTCAAATAAAACTTTGCCACTTCATTTGGGTCTTCGCCGTTTTTAAGTCGTTCTTGGCAAATTCTATTTATTTCCAGCAATCTTTCTACAGGTTTTAAGTACATTTTTTTACGTAGGCAATATTTTCGTATATTTTCTGGTGCCTTGCCATCTTTCCAAAGAAGTGAAATATATTCGTTTTTATCCTTGTCGTCAGCTTGGGCAAGCACTTTGTACTTCATTTTGTTATCCATTTTGTAGCCCACTTCGTACTTTGTACAAATAGGGTCGTTGATTTTCCTTTTTTCTTCGACCACGTCGAGTTGAAGTTTCAATATTTGAATATCGCGCATAAATTGCAACAAAACCACCACACCGATAAGGGCAAGTGGAATAACAATAGCAAGGATAACACCTTGACTGCTTGAGAAAGTTTGCAACACACTTGCGATACATTTTGCCGTAAACGAATCGTCATAAACCCCTACGACAAGGTCTTCGCGAACATACCAACTGTCTTCACTATTATTTGAACTTCCCTTAGTTTTAAACCATCTAGTACCGTCCAATTCTCGCACGTCAATAATTTCATGGAAAATTATACTTCGGTTGGCATTGGCAGCTTTCCTTATTGCATCATTTTGTGTGCCAAAAAATTTAGCAAAAGTTATCTGATACTCTGGTTCTCCCATATTTGTTGTGTCGACATCTTGAGAATTATCAACGTTAAAAGTCGTTGAGACACTTGGGTCGTTGTAAAAAGCGATAATGTTGCCTTCCTTCAAAGTCTTGGTGTTGACACTTTTTGCGATAGCATTGTCACCAATATTAAACCCCGACGCCACCATGCTCCCGCTCCCTACTTTCATAGAAGTGAAACCCGCAAAACTCGAGGGCACGCCTTGCAAAAGGCTATTGAGTATGCCAACAAAAAGCAAAGCGGAAAAAGCAACAACGACAACGCAAACAACACTCAAAATTTTTGATAAAACATCCATCCATCTTTTTCGATGTTTCAAAATTTTTTCGTTTACTACACGTTTTTTTGAGTATTTACTTTGAAGTTTGTGCGCTGTTTTGTCTATAAGTTTTTGTACGCTATCATCATTTTTTATATTTACTTGAACAACGTCCATAATGAGCCTCCGTTTTTATTAGAGAACGAGTTGCTTATGGAAATTTCGCAATCGGCACCCGAACTTAAGTTGTTTACCTTAATATAAAAGATTACTCGACTTGTCTCGCCCTTCTTTAAATCAACATCATACAAATATCCAAGCAAACCTATCGTTGTGGTCTCCTCACCTTTTTTAAGCGAAATATCAAAATTGTCTCTTACCGTTGCTACTATCTCAAATCTCAAAGTAATGTCTTTTGGCCCAGCGTTATTTAAATCATACACAATTTTGAGATATTGCCCCGGCAAAAGAGATTCGTTTCCCATATTAGCGACAGATTTGCCTTTTCCTTGGTCAAAGATGGAAAGTTTTGCTGTATTTTGCGAAATCGACTTCACTTCTTTTTCTTGTCCATTTTCAACTTTGCAAACGTATGACGTTGCAGTTATTTCCACCGTCCTAAATTGAGTGAAAATAAGCCAACCTGTCGTGCCAAAACAACCAAGGATAACAACAATAAGGAGCGAAGCAACAATCGCGGTCTTTGTCTTAGACCACGCCATGACACCTAATTTTGCCCCCTTTATACTCCCTTTACGTACTCGAGAACCTTCCTTTGGAGAGTCCACAATCTTGGTTTCTTTAGACTCGTTTGCAACTTTTTCTTCAACCTTGTTCTTTGCCTCTACTTTTGGTTTTGTATTGACTTTTGTCTTTACCTTTTTCTCTTCTTTTTTAGAAGCGGGAACGTTTTTCTTGGCAACTTTCTTTTTATTCTCCATTCTTCACCTTTCAAAACTATTTTACTCGACCTTTTAGTTATTATCCAACATAGCAAAAATAAAATGTAAACGATTTTATTGCACAAAACAACTATTTTACTTTTTCATTATATCTTTTTTCTTATCGTGTGACAAATCATTTTTGATACATTTTCATTTTTCTTTATTTTTGTGTGATTTTATACTAATCTTAAAGGTACTCGTTTGATATTTTTAGTTTATTTGAAAAATTTTTATTCCTTTAATTTATAAAGATATTTAGTTGTTTAAAATTAAAAAAATTTGCTCTGTTTTTTATTTTTTTATCTTTTTGTGAAAATTGAATTAAAAGTGACTTAAAAATGAATTAAATTGGGGTAAAATTGGGGTAAAATTGGGGTAAAATTGGGGTAAAATTGGGGTAAAATTGGGGTAAAATTGGGGTAAAATTGGGGTAAAATTGGGGTAAAAAATCGAAAGCGATACACTTTCGATTTTTTAACTATTTACAAAATTTTATGATACAAGAGCATGAGCTAATAGTGTCCAAGAGATATTCCCCGAGCAAGAGACATCTTCTTCAGTGCTGGCAAGTCCCACCTTTATATACAAAGTTGTTGAGGCCTCGCTTGCGGTTGACCCCGCTTGAATTGGTGCATTGGTAAAACCAGTGGTAGTGTAAGTTGAATTGTCGTAGGAATAAGAAAAACTAAGCGACGCGTTGGAAGTCAAATCACTCATATCGAGAGTTGCGTAATATATCGACCCTTGATTGTAAAATGTGTAGGCAAACACGATTGACGAGCCTTCTTCCAAAGTAAGTTTTGTAGTTTGTGGTATCAAGGTATAGGTTGTTTGTGCGTCTCCATGTGCAAAGGAAATCTTTGCATCTCCAGAACTAGTCCCCGTCGTCGTCATTGACGTTGTGGTTGAACCTACCGTATACGTTGCACTAGCCCCACCTTGAATTGCAGCCGCCTTGTATTGCACTTTGATGGAGCTATTTACATCATAAGTCCCACTTGCAAGCACTGCCACCGTAGTAAGAACACCCACAACAAGCACCATACAAAATGAAAAAAGGCCTATTAAAAATTTATTTTTCATTATTTTTCACCCCAAAATAGCCCATTTCGACCATCTATCGTGGATATTTTATCATAATTTTTTTTTCTTGTAAAGACAATATCGTAGTTTTCTACACAAAATCTTCTCAAATTTGTCTTTTTTACAATGTTTTATAATAAATTTTTACAAACTTTACACTAAATTTTATCATAAATTTTGCACATTATTCCGATAAAACACTGCTTTTTTCTTACAAGGCACAAAAAAATATATTTTTCATAAAAAAAGTGAACTTGAAAACAAATTCACTTTAAAAAATCTTAAAACTTACTTTTTTGCATCTTGCACAACGCTTACATACTTTCTTGTGCCATGTTTTGTCTCAAATTTAACTTTTCCATCGGTCAAAGCAAACAAAGTATAATCTTTGCCAAGTCCGACGTTGTCGCCTGGGTAGTACTTTGTCCCGCGTTGTCTTATGATGATATTTCCAGCCACAACAGGTTGCCCGTCACTGCACTTGACGCCCAGCCTTTTTGCTTGGCTGTCACGTCCGTTCTTTGTTGAACCGCCACCTTTTTTGTGTGCGAAAAGTTGCAATAATATAAACATTTATTTAACCTCCAATTCTATAAAGTCCGAAAAACCTTCTCTCAAATCACTTATTCCGCAAAGCATAGTGTTCAAAATCACATCGACGTCGTGACGTTGTTCGCTTGGCAAATCTTTTGGCAAACTAAATTCCAAATAGCCCCTATTTTCGTCACGTTTCAACTTGCCGTTTACGCCCGCTACCATAAGGACGCCAAGGACTGCCGTCTGCACAATGCTTGACAAGGCGCTACACACGATGTCTTCCCCGCTCACGCCATAATTGGTATGCCCGTCGCACACGATTTTGGTGATATGGTCGTTATACTTTTCGATTGTAATTTTGGTCATAAGTTACTTTATCTCCAAAATTTTGATTCTTGTAAAAGGTTGTCTATGACCTTGTTTTTTTCTTTCATTCTTTTTAGGCTTGTATTTAAAGACAACAACTTTGCTTTCCTTGCCTTGAGCGATAATCTCCGCTTGGCATTTTACGTCGCTTAGCACAGGTGTCCCCGTCTTTACGTTGCCTTCGTCACTAACAAGCAACACGTCAAGCTCCACTTTAGCGCCAATCTCGCCGTCGAGTTTCTCCACGTCGATACTTTTGCCCACTTCGGCCTTGTATTGTTTGCCACCACTACGAATAATTGCGTACATAATCTTCCTCCTTATCCTCCAGACTCGCTAAACAAGGGCGGTGTCGCCACACTTTATAGCCCTTTTTAAGCGGTTACAATAAATTTACCACAAAAGCACCCCTTTGTCAACAAAAACTACAAAAAGTTGCAAATATTTTTGGAATTTATGCGGTTTTTCCCCTTTTTCATTATTTTTTTTGGAGAAAATTCTTATGATTTTTTTAAAAATTTAAAAGGTTTTATCTAAAAACAACTTTCTTGTACAATTTTTTTGTATAAACAACTTTTTGCAACTCAAAACAAAATTAATTTTGGTTAGCCAAAATATTTCCACTTTACTTTTTTTGAATTTTTTGCGAATATTTTTTGTCTAAATTCACAAGATAAGGTTAACAAGGAGAGTTTTTATGCCAAAAAGTCAAAAAGAAATCAACACAAATTTGCTCATTGCGATTTATCAAAATTTGCAAACAGCCAAGCAAAGTATCAACAATGTTATCGATAAAATAAAGGATAGCAAGTTGAAGCGCGAACTCAAGAGCCAATTTACCAACTACGACCAATTCAGCGAGTCGTGCGAAGATTTGTCCCACGCACTCGACATAGAACTTGTGGACAATGGCTTTATCAAAAAGGCGAAAATGTGGCTCAGTGTAAATATGAGCACAATGATGGACAAGTCCAATAGGAAAATCGCGAGTATCAATATCGTGGGGTCGACTATGGGCGTCATCGACCTTATGTCCGTTTTAAGCGACTGCAAGCGTGCAAAAAAAGAGTTGCTCACCTTTGGCAAACGTGTGCTTGAGATGGAAGAAAGCAACATTGAGAAACTCAAGCCCTACATTCTTGTCGAAAATAATAAAAAAAATAGCGAAGTTGTCGAAAAAGCAATCGAGAACGGTGCGATTGAAGAATAAAAAGCTATAACTACCCCCACCCCGCTATCGCGGTACTCCCCCTTACTATGGGGAGTGTCGGCAAAGCCGACGAGGGGGTAGTAAAAAAAGGCGTGAAAAAACCAACCTATATTTGCTTATGTGGAAAATTGCGACTCGGCAAATATAGATTGGTTTTAATTAAACTTATGCAATAGGTCTTGCGGGCATTTACAAAGCCTCAAACATAAAATTTAAATTAAAAATTAAATTGAAAATTCAAATTAAAGATTAAATTAATTTTCTTATTTGATAAGATCTAAATTATAAATTTTATCCTGCTAGATTATTTTTTCGCCATCGTGAATGTGAATGCACCGGATACTTCTGTACTTACAGAAGAACTTACCAATGCTATTTTCACATAATAATTGCTTGTTCCGTTCGCCGCTACTTCAACTGTAGGTACTGTCGTGTCTTCTACAGAGGCTTTAGATGTACCATATGTTACTTTCAAGTTTGAGTCTGTGAAACTAGACGAGACTTTAACTGTATACGCATCACCAGTGTTGGTAAATGTGTATTCAAAAATAACATAATTATCATCTGCAGTCAATACAACATTTTCTGCTGGAACCAAATTAAACGACACGGATTTGTCGTCTGCCTTAAATTCTATCTCATCACCATTAGTTGCACTAGTTTTACTTGCATCTGCATACAAATACTTTGTAGTAGAACCAACAGTATAATTACCTTTAACTTTTCCAGAAATATTTGTTGCTACGTATTTAACTGTAAAGTTAGATTGAACAGTTCCTTGACCAGCAGCAAGAACGATAACTGTTGTCAAAAGCCCTACGATAGCGACAAGGCAGAGCGAGAACAACGAAATCATTAATTTTTTATTATTCATTATTAATTTCTCCTTTAAATATTATTTCGTTTACTATGCCCACCCAAAACCACATATTTTTGAGTCTATGCCGTGGCAAAGAAATAACAACAAACCACTCTAGTAGTCAGCAACAACTTGTGCGGTATTGCCCAAAACCTGCCTCATAAAGCACTTTTGCCCTTAAGCAAACGTGTCGACTCACTCCTGTTTGACAAGTGCGGGAGTGCTCTCCCAAGCGAACACCAAATGCCGTCACCAACCATTGGCACTTTCTATTATACCTAAAAAAAATGTTATGGCAACAATTTTTTCAACATTTTTTAAGTTTTTTTTAATTTTTTTAATTTTTTTATTTTTTTTATTTTTTTTATTTTTTTTATTTTTTTTTTTTTTTTTTTTTATTTCCCTATTTCTTTTCCCCTTTATTGTCCTTTAAGTTCCATTATTTTTTTTATTTTTCCCCCTACTTTTTTGGGGAGAAACCTACAACCTAATTGGAATTTCTTGTAAAGTTATGGGGGTTACTACCCCCCACCCTAGCGGGAGCCCCCCTTACAATGGGGGCTAAATCTTTATAGGTTCTTTATTCCCTTACAAGGGACGGTATAAATTTGGTTTTATTATTTATTTTTTTAAAGTCCTTTAAAACCCCTACCTTGTGTTGATTTTAAAGGGACGGTTAATAATTGACCTATTAAAAATACCGTCCCTTGTAAGGGAAGGTATAAAGAGATTTGCTATTATCAGTCCACTAGCAAGGGACGGTATAAAGGGGTTGTAATTAATTCATTTCATATAAAATTACTTATTTAAAAAACACTCCCCCTTGTGAGGGGGAGTGTCGGCAAAGCCGACGAGGGGGTAGTAAAAAATGACATGAAAAAACCTATTATTAGCCCCCATAGTAAGGGGGGCTGTCCGTTAGGACTGGGGGGTTGTAAAACTATCTTACTTTCCTAGCTTGTTGAGTAGTTGCCCTTGCTTTACTACCCTTCCGTCACTGCGTGACACCTTCCCTTTCAAGGGACGGTATAAAGAGGTTTGCTATTATCAGTCCACTAGCAAGGGACGGTATAAAGAGATTTGCTGTTATCAGTCCACTAGCAAGGGACGGTATAAAGGGGTTGTACGGTTTACTACCCTTCCGTCACTGCGTGACACCTTCCCTTTCAAGGGACGGTATCTTTTTAGCGGTCGCCGTAAGATATCATGTTTCTTCGCCCACAAGCATGCCTATTCTATTTTATATCTTGTTTCTTCGCCCACAAGCATGCCTATTCTATTTTATATCATGTTTCTTCGCCCACAAGCATGCCTATTTTATTTTATATCTTGTTTCTTCGCCCACAAGCATGCCTATTAAAAAAGGCGGTCAGCCCAAGCGCGTTGTGCGAGGGCTGGTCGCCTTATAAAAACTATCCCCTAAAGACTTATTCTACCGAGACAAAAAACACAGTAGACACGCCTGAGTACAATTTGGCGAGCACTTCGTACTTCCCGACCGACTTGATAGGGCTAGCGAGCACGATTTTCTTTTTATCCACTTCAAAGCCCGCATCGTGCAAACTATCGGCAATTTCCTTACTAGTGACCGCCCCAAAAAGTTTGCCATTATCTCCCAACTTAGCCTTGACGACAAAAGTTTTTTTATTCAAATCTTTTGCGAGTTGTTCGGCGGACTGTTTTTCGAGCATTTTTGTACGTTCTTGGCTTGCCACTTGGGCTTGTTTTTCGCACAAAACAGCTTTATCCGCTTGTTTAGCGAGACCTTTTTTCAATAAAAAATTTTTTGCGTACCCGTCGCTAATCTCGACAATGTCGCCCTTTTTCCCGCTTCCTTTTACATCTTGCAACAATAAAACCTTCATAAGTTCTCCCCTTTTATGCAAAACAATTATAGCATTTTTCTCGCTATCGTCAAAGAATTTAAAGAAACTTAGTCTAAAAAATTGAAAAAAGGCAACAATTTTACAAAAGGAGCGACGACATGGATTTGAGATGTAGAAAAACGACGTGCAAATACAATGATAGGCTCACTTGTACGGCAAAAAGTGTAGAAATTTCTTCAAAACGCGACTGCAAAAGGTTCGAAAAAGAAAAAGGAAAGGAAGAAATTGATTTTAGCAATGCAATTTTTAGCGACAACCCGCCCAAAATAACCGATTATCGACATATGAAGGACATGTGCCTAACGTGCCAAGCAAGGTGCTTGTTTAACCACGAAGGCAACTGTGTCTCCAACGGAATAACCGTAAACGGAGCAACGACAAACGAGCCAAAGTGCATGACTTTTTTAAAACCATAAAAATTTTGCCACAAATTTTTGCAATCAATTGACTTTTTTCAAAAAAAATTGTATATATAGGTTATGGACGAAAGAAGTGATTATTTAACGTGGGACGAATATTTTATGGCGGTGGCAAAGTTGTCGGCAATGAGGAGCAAAGACCCTTCCACCCAAGTGGGCGCTTGCATCGTGAGTCGGGACAATAGGATTTTGTCGATAGGATACAACGGCGCACCAAACGGCTTTGACGACAAAGATTTCCCTTGGAAGCGTGTGGGCGAAAATCTCGACACCAAGTATTTTTATGTTTGCCATGCGGAACTCAATGCGATTTTGAACTACAAGGGCAACCGAGACTTGCTTTGCGGGGCGACAATTTACGTGGACCTTTTCCCTTGCAACGAGTGCTCCAAGCTTATCATTCAAAGCGGGATAAAACGCGTGGTCTATCTTTGCGACAAGTACGCACACACCGACTCCGTCATCGCATCAAAGCGTATGTTTGACCTTTGCGGTGTGAAATACGAAAAAATTGAGTTTGATAAGACAATTAACGTGAAAATTTAAATTATAGGGCAGTAAATTTTGAAACAAGTTCAAAATTTGTGCTGTTGCTACCAACAAAGACTTTGCTTTGCACTTCCAATTTGGATAACCATCAGTTTTGCTTGTGAGCAAGCTCCCAGACAAAACTTCCAATAATTTAAATAAGGGAACCTTGCTACAAAAAGCCTCGTTCCCTTTTTTTATTTAAAATTGCGAATTGTTAAGAATTTATTTTTTTAAATTGACAAAAAGCACACCAAAGATAAGCCCAACAAGCCCCGCAAAAATTATATCTGTGACAAGACTTAGCGAAAAAGAGAAATTTTTTGCCAAAAGAGAGAACAAAACAAAGGACAAAATTGTGTACAAAACGCCAATGATTACACCTTTTAAAAGTCCCTTACTCTTGTCTTTTTTTAGAGCGATTTTTACACCTAACGCAATGCTCAAAATTTTGATAATTTGGTTTGCCACCTTGATTGCCCCGTCACTCATCTCGACGAATTTGTACAAAAAGGCAAGTGCCAACACCGCAACCGCCGTAAAGATGATAGAAAACAAGAGACCTTTTACAAGTCCCGCAAATTTTTGTTTTTTGTTAGATAAAACTTTTTCCATACTTCCCTTCTTTTATATAATAAAAATATGCTTTGAAAATTTGCTTTATGCAAAAAAATAAATTTTACCTAGTGCAACACAAAAAAAAGATTGACGCTGTTGCATAAAAAAAGGAACTTTGCAGGTGGTTGCAATGTTCCTTAAATTGTATCATTGAAAGTTAAGCCAGAGAATTTACTCTCCAGCAAAACTAATTTTCTTCAAAATATAAGTGTAAAACCTTATTTTTGCTATTAACACTCACACAAATTTCGAACTCGTTTCAATATTTTTAGTGCAATTATTTCTCGCTAACTTTCTTTTTTGAAGTTTTTTTTGTAGTAGTTTTCTTTGTTGTCTTTGTTTCTTCAGGCTTATTCTCTACTTTTTCCTCTGTTTTCTCTTCTGCCTTTTTTGGCTCTTCTTTAGATTCTTCTTCGGTGCCCTTTAGCACTTCTTTTTTTGCTTCTTCAGGTTCAATCACGTTGCCTTGAGCATCTGTCAAAAGGTCTTGTTTCTCGTCAACACCCAAAATAACAGTAGAATTGATTGTGATGTAACTTGCCTTTCCGCCTTCTTCTCCCGTTTTGATAGTGACAACTCTACCCATGTTGGTCTCTTTTTGAGAAACGATTTCGCCATAAATGCCCGCATTGGTGACAATTTTGTCGCCTACCTTAAGGTCAGAAAGCATCTTCATTGCCTGCTCTTGATTTTTCTTTCTCGTGATTGTTCCCCAAATAAGATACACAACCATAAGAGCAATAAGCACCCCAAGGGCTATAGTCCAGCCCACATTTGTAGTTTCACATAAAAAATTAAACATATTTTTCTCCTTTTTAGAGCAACTTATTGCTCTTGCTTTTGATAAATTAAGTATATTATAAAAATACAAAAACTAGCAAACTATTTTTAGTCAAATTTTGACTTTTTTTGTAAAAGTGTACGATTTCACTCTTACATTAAATATAAATTTAAAAATTTTCACTTATTATTTCTTACCTTTTAATTTTTTATAAATTAAAGAGGCAGGTTTTTATATTCGACACAAATATTTTTCACAAATTTTACTTTTACATATTTGGTAAAAGTTATTTTTTTTGTAAAAGAAAAAATAAATTTCAATTTGCAAAATTATTTTGTAAAAGGTAATAATTTAAAAATATTTTAATCTCTACAACCTAGACATTTTGTCGAGATAATTTTTGTATTTTTTATATTGAGAATCTGCAATATCAAGACTTTCGATAAGGTCTTTATCTTTTCTACTCATTTCTTTTGGCATTTCAACACGAACAGTTACAAGCAAGTCTCCATAGCCATCTCTTTGCAAAATTTTGACACCCTTGTTTTTTATTTTAAAAACTGTATTTGGTTGGGTAAGTGCTGGAATTGTCAAGTCGTACGTTCCATCTGCCAAAGGAATAGTCACCTTGCCACCAAGATATGCCGTCGTAAATGGGATAGGCAACTCAAGATGCAAGTCAAAACCTTCTCGTGTAAGAAGTGGGTGCTCCGCAACAGACACATTTATCATAAGGTCTCCGTTTGTGCCACCACGCCTACTTGCATTGCCCTTGCCCTTCAAAGTCATAACTTGCCCGTCGTTGATGCCCGCAGGAACATCGACAGAAATCTCTTGATTAGATTTAATCACACCTTTTCCGCCACATTCGTCGCACTTTGTTTTGATAATTTTTCCCGTTGCGTTGCAAGTTTTGCAAGGAGCAACAGTAGACATTCTACCAAAAAGGGTGTTTTGTGTGATATTCACCTGCCCTGTCCCTTGACAGTCGGGACAAGTAGAAAACTCTTTGCCATCTTTTGCACCAGTTCCATGACAAATAGAACATTTATCCGTTCTCGTTACTCTAAAAGTCTTTTTGCAACCAAAAACCGCTTCCTTAAAACTCAAATTTAGGTCTATCTCAATATCTTCACCGGGTGTTGCAGTCGCTTGACGTCTATTACCGCCACCAAAAGAAGAAAAAATATCAAATATATCTTCAAACCCGCCAAAATTGCCACTAAAATTGCCACCCGAAAATCCGCCCGAGAAGCCACCACCATTGTTGCCAAAGAAGTCGTTTGGATTGGCCGACCCAAATTGGTCGTAATTTGACCTTTTGTTTGGGTCACCCAAAGTTTCGTACGCTTCATTTATTTCTTTAAACTTGCTTGCACATTCACTGTCGTTTGGGTGCAAGTCAGGGTGATATTGTTTTGCAAGTTTCCTATATGCCGACTTTATTTCGTCTTGGCTGGCGGACTTGTCTACCCCTAATATCTTATAATAATCTTTGTTGCTACTTGGCATTTTGCCCTTCCTTTTAACGAAATTTAAGTCGTTTTATTTTACTTTTTATCTTTGTCGTCGATAATCACTTCATCGTCGCCATCTTTTTTGTCGTCGTCTTTCTTTTCATTATTCTTTTGTGCTTCTCTTTCCTTTGACGCTTCTACATAAAGTTTTGAGATAACGCTACTTGACGTTGAAGTCAAGTCTTCAAGTGCTTTCTTTATTTGTTCGACATCTTCAGTCTCAATATCTTTTTTGCATTTTTCAATGGCGTTTGTAAGGCTTGTTTTTTCTTCTTCGCTCAACTTTTCGCCATTTTCTTTGAGCAACTTTTCAAGGCTGTTTATCATATTTTCCGCATTATTTTTTTGTTCGAAAAGTTCCTTCTTTTTCTTGTCTTCGTCGGCAAACTTTTCCGCTTCTTTTATAGCTTCGTCAATATCTTTTTCGCTCAAGTTAGAAGACGACGTGATAGTGATACTTTGCTCCTTGTTTGTCCCCAAATCTTTTGCGGATACGTGGACAATACCATTGGCATCTATATCAAAAGTAACTTCAATTTGTGGGATACCCCTTGGTGCAGGTGGAATGTCCGTCAAACTAAATCTTCCAAGAGTTTTGTTGTCTTTTGCAAACTCTCTCTCGCCTTGCAAAACGTGAATGTCGACGCCCGGTTGATTATCGCTTGCTGTTGAGAAAATTTGCGATTTCTTTGTAGGAATTGTTGTATTTCTTTCAATAAGTTTTGTAAAGATTCCGCCAAGAGTCTCAATTCCTAAAGAAAGTGGAGTGACATCGAGAAGAAGTACGTCTTTTACGTCTCCAGCCAAGACGCCCCCCTGAATTGCAGCACCCATAGCGACACATTCGTCTGGGTTGATGCCTTTGAAAGGTTCTTTTCCCGTTATCTTTTTAACTTCGTCTACGACCGCTGGGATACGAGTTGAACCACCCACCAAAATAACTTTATCAATTTGGTCAAGGCTTAACTTACTATCCTTCAAGGCTCTATTTACTGCTTGAGAAGTTTTTTCTACAAGGTCAGAAGTGATTGAATTGAATTTTGCCCTTGTCAAATCATATTCAAAGTGCTTTGGTCCCGTTGCATCCGCTGTAATAAATGGCAAATTGATGGTTGTTTTCATAACGCTTGACAAGTCAATTTTTGCCTTCTCACTTGCTTCTTTTATTCTTTGCATAGCGAGTTTGTCTTTTGACAAATCAATACCCTCTTTATTCTTAAATTCGCTTACAATAAGGTCCATAATTCTCTTATCAAAGTCATCACCACCAAGTCTGTTGTCGCCCGCTGTTGCAATAACTTCAAAGACGCCATCGCCAATTTCAAGAATACTTACATCAAAGGTTCCGCCACCCAAGTCATAGACCAAAATCTTTTGATTTTTGTCTTCCGCTTTGTTTAATCCATAAGCAAGAGATGCCGCTGTAGGCTCGTTGATAATACGCAAAACGTCAAGCCCAGCAATTTTGCCTGCGTCTTTTGTTGCTTGTCTTTGGCTGTCCGTAAAATATGCTGGCACAGTGATAACCGCTTGAGTTACTTTAGTCCCAAGATAACTCTCCGCATCTTGTTTAAGTTTTTGCAAAATCATAGCAGAAATCTCTTGTGGAGAAAATTCTTTCCCATCAATTTTCACTCTATAATTGCTACCCATTTCCCTTTTGATAGAAATAACTGTATTGTCTGGGTTTGCCACTGCTTGACGCTTTGCCACTTGACCTACAAGTCTTTCTCCTTTAGAAAATGCTACCACCGAAGGGGTTGTTCTCTCGCCTTCCGCATTTGGAATGACGACTGGCGTATTCCCTTCCATAACCGCCACACATGAATTTGTTGTTCCTAAATCTATACCTATTACTTTTGACATTTTTTTATTCTCCTTTTTTATTAGTCTAAGTA
>CAVHMC010000024.1:0-14494 GCA_963636895.1 Oscillospiraceae bacterium
ATTTATTTGTTTTATTTTGGCGAATATGCTAAAATTAATTACAATAATAGAAGTGCGGAGGGTTAAGCGTTGGGGATATTTAATTTTTTATTGGCAGAAGGTGCAACAACGACAACTTGGCAAGAAGAGATTGCCAACTTTTTGGATACCTATCTTGTGCCTATAACAATTGTGTTGCTTGTTATGGCGTCTATTTTTTGTCTTGTTTTAACTTTTATGATTATGAAAACTGAAAACCCAGAAGACCAAAAAAAATATAAAAAAAGAATGATACAAATTTGCATCACAATTGCAATTTGCCTTGCACTTGTGTGGCTACTCAAATGGTTGCTTGGTTCGGGGCTTTTTAATTATTTAGATGGTATTAAAAGTAGCGTTCAAGACGGGCTATCAAAGGCGGGGGAAAGTTGATTTAACGCAAGTGGAAATTTTGCAAATAACATACAAATTTTGATAAGATAATTTGTTAAAATTAAATAATAATGTCGTAAATTGACAAACTAAGGAAAAGGGGGTTAAAAATGAAAAAAGTTATCAAAAAATTTTTAAGTTGTTTTTTGGTTTTGATTTTTGTTTTGTGTCCCCTTATGTTTACGGGCTGTGTTACCGATGTGGCCAACGATACTTGGGATAAGATAAAAGATTTTTTTAGTGAGGAAGTCGAGCCTACGTACTATGTGGGCGGGCTTTATGCGGGCGAAAATCTTTATGTGATGAGCAAACCTTTGTATGATTATACAAGTCTTTGGAATAAATACGCAAGTGACTTTTTGGACGATTTCAATAGCGAGTTTAATAGCAAGCCAAGTAGCCCAGAAAAGATTATTCGTGGAGTGAAGAATAGGACAGATTATTTCCCAGACTACAAGACACTTCTTGGGAGCGAGTTGATAGAATATGGCAGTTATGGCAACATTGCATCTTTTCTAGACGAATTGAAATTTATGTCTTATTACAATATCTCTACCGAAAATTTTGTGCTTGCACTTTCTAGCACCGACGAAGTGGGCTATGGCACGCCTTTTGATAGTTATGGCAATGTTAGTGAAACTTATATGAAAATTGACGACAACGGCAACGCTGTGGCAAACGAAGATGGTTTGATGAAATATTATGACCCCGTGATGCCGACTGTTGCGAAGGGGGATATGTTGTTCGCTCAAAATGAGCGTGGATACAAGGTTTACTATGGCAATGCCGTTGGAGTGAGTACTGCTAGTGCAAAATTTATTCTTTTAATCGGGAACAAAAAAGATTTTTGCTACAATACTTATGAATTTGCAAAAAGGAGCAATTCCAACAATTTTAATAAGCGTGTGGGCGACTTTGTTTATGCCCTTTATGATACACATTACAACAAAATGAATTGGGTGCTTAGATATGATATTTTGGGCACTACAACCTACGGGGCGATACAATTTAAATACGACGTAACCTATCAAGACCTTGGCACTTATCGCTTGGTGGTGGAAGTGATAAAAGATTGCTTTTTTGGTGGAGTTGACGGGCTGAAAAATTGTGTCCCAACTGCCATATCGCCTACATATTTTTACTCGGGGAGTTCGGTGGAAAATATTTTTGATAGTTACTCGGGGCTAGGTGGCAACAACGAATACATTTCAAAAATCACACTTTATGAAATATATCAAGCAATAATTGCGTCCAATCGTACGGGCCTTGTGGTGAGCAGTGACGGAAAGGAAAAGATACAAATAATCAATAGGGGAGAAGACGGCTATCTCGAGATGTTCTTTGTGTACTCTACTTATCAATTCTTGTACGGAATGGCGGGGATAGAAGAGAGTTCTACCAACTATACCATTGTCGCAAATGCCTTTAAAAACTTCTATCAAGAAGATTTTATCTCGCAAGTGGGGGAAGAGAACTCGCTAACCGAGTGGGAGACGCACTATTTCTCTTATATTGCACAACATAAAAAGCCCACACTTATAGACGGTACGACTGCTAATTTGAAGGCTATCGCATCAAACTTTGTAAACAACGATAAGAAACTTATGATAGATTATCAATCATATCAAAATGTTGCGTCTATGTCTGTGACGACCGAACTTGCTATAGCGGAGAGTGATACGTCAAATCAACTTACCGACGACGAAAAAAAACAAGAAGAAAATGATAGTGGCAAAAAGACAACACAAAAAGAATATGATCAATTTTTCACTACAACGGAAAAAAGAAAGTATTACTCCTTTACCTTTGAAGCGTGGGGGAAAGACTACTCGATGGATAGTTTTATAGCACAATTTAAATATTTGACAGACGAAGAAGAAGAGGCTCTTGGCTCAAATGAAGACCTTACATGGCAAACAATTCGCGACCACTACACCTTTGTTATTCAAAAATGTTCGTACGACAAAACTACCAAAAAAATGAGACAAGTGTCTTCTTGGGCAGTGAGAGCAAACAATAGCGAGCTTATAAGCGAGAGTGACCTAGAGAGTGGGTACATATTTCTCAATTTTAGTGCGATTTTCAATGCAAATAAAAGCGATAGGGACACGTCAGAAGACATTACGAGTGTTGAATTCAATAATTTGCTGGCGGGAGAAAGTGATGAAAGTAATGATAAGACTTTAAGGCGAGAGCAGTTCCACCCGCCATTTGCAACGAGTGCCAACGGAGACTACTTTTATGTAAAAGAGTATTCCATAACCCTTTCGGACGGTAGCACAGCAAAGTCGCTCGTGTATGATAGAAGTTCCTTTGAAGCATACGGAGAAGAGTTTATTCAAATTATTTTTGCGGTAGACAGCGAGGCGTATCGTGTGCCACTTATCTTGAAGTCAATTTTGTAAATTTTAAATTAAAAAAATTGTAGGAAAACCTTATGCAAGGTATCAAGAATAAGGCTTAAAAAAAACAAGGTTGGAAAACTCGCCTAACTAAAAAAAACAAAATCATAGACAAAAATAATGTAGGAAAACTTATACAAAGCATCAAAAACAACATTGCAAGCGAAAATAACGTTGGAAAACCTTGTGAAAAGTATTAAAAATAAGGCTCAAGCGAAAAAATAATGTAGAATTTTAAGGAAAAAGGCTAATTTGTTGTACAAAAATAAAAGAATTTGTTATAATTATTTTATATTGTAGGGCTGATTTGAAGGGTAAAAACGATTAATTTGTAAGGCTTTTGGAGAGTGGCTAGGTGCTTTTGATAAAAGATTAAGCAAAAATAGAAAATTTAAGCAAAAGATAGAAAAAAAGGCAAAAAATGAAATAAAAACACAAGAAAAGAGAAAAATAGCCAAAATAGATTAATAAATTGATGGGTGTAGATAAAAACAAAAAAATTACAGTTTAAGCAAGATAAAAATTAAAAAACAAACAAAAAGGAAAACTTGAAAAAGGAGTAAAATATGGATTTTCTAACGGTGTTGCCAAAGGGAATACTTAATCTACCAAATTTGTTGCTTTCAATGCTTTACAACCTTGTAAAAGTGATTTTGTACATAGTAGATTTCACAGTAGGCTTGTTTAAAGCACTTGCTGGCATAGATGCTGTGAAATACAACGGCAAGTCGTTTGGGGGGCTTTCTAGTGGCGAAGCGTATTCCGACCTTTTGTTTGCTTTTTTGACCGATAGTACAGTGCAGGGGACGTTTTTTACTTTGCTTGGTTTTTCAGTTGTTTTGCTTGTTATATTCACCATAGTTGCTATGGTTAAGTCGGAGTTTACTATGGACCCGGGCAGTGCCGCCAAAGGTCCAATTCTTTCTAGGTCGTTCAAGGCTTTGGCACAGTTCTTTATGGTTCCGATTTTTGTCCTTTTGGGCGTTGTAACAGCCAATGGTCTTACTAGGGTGGTGTATAGGTTGTATCAAGCCAATGCTCCAAGCATAACAGCATATTGTTTTAAGGTAGGTGCATATACAGCCAATAGGGCAAGGAATGACGAGAAATTTGCACTATTTTTGTCAAACGGATATTATTTGCAAACAGGACAGGAAAACTACTTTGCGGGTAAGAGTGGAGACGAATTGGCAGATTTGATTGATATGTATATGACGGGGTTAGGAGACTCATCAGGTGAAGCAACAGAAGAATTTACTTCTACAGACGACGACGGCAAGAGCGTTACAAAGAAGAAATACAAAATCAACACGCTTAAATTCTATGAATATTCCGATAACGAATTGGTTAAATTGGGAAATGGCAAATCACCTAGTAACGGTGTGCTAAATTACAGCAATTATGATAAAACGAAATTTCAAGAGTCGGAAAATTCAAAAACTTATTATGCTCCATGGCATACCCTTTGGATAGGTACCCCTAGTGAAAAGACAAAAGAAGATGCTGTATCTGCCCCATATATGGATAGACTGCTTGTCAATTATTTTTATGATTTTAGTCAATTTAACTTCCTTATGGCTATAGGTACAGGCTGTGTGCTGGGGTGGACTTTGCTATCCGTTGGACTTTCTTTGTTAAAGCGTGTGTTCGAGATGACACTTTTGTTCCTTTTGTCTCCTGCCGTTATATCCTTGGCTCCACTTGATGGTGGCAATGCGTACAGTAGTTGGCGAAAGGAAATTCTGTCAAGATTGTTTGTCGTCGTGGGGCCGTTGTTTGCCTTTAATGTGTTTTTTACTTTTGTAACAATGCTTGAAAAAATAACGTTGTTTAACTCGACTGCTTTTTCAACAGTTATCAACCAATTATATAATATTTTCTTTACGACTTTGGGCATTATTGTGGCTTCTAGCATGCTAAAAAGTGCGTCGAAATTCTTGTCTCAATTCCTAGGAGTAAAGGACTTGGTGGACGACGGCAATACTCTTATGGGCAAGGCAGGTGGTGCTTTAAAACGCACTGTTATGACGGGGGCTGGAGCTATCACTGGTACGACTGCTGTTTTTAGAGGTACTGCCAATATGGTAAAGGGTGGCTTGAGTAAAACGAGCAAATTTGGAAGTGACGAGTATCAAAAAATGCAAAAGAATAAAAGCGAGTTGAAAGACGTTGATAACAAGTTGTCAGCCTTAGAAGATTTTGGGGCGGATAAGCCAGACTCCGATAAGCACGAAGAATATACCAAACTTATGGTTCGCAAGGAAGCCCTAAAAACCGACAACAAAAAATTGAAAGAAAAAATAAGTCAGGGTGACGTTCACATAAAAGGTAGACTTACGGAAAAAGCGAACGAGCAACTAAAGGAAGCGGAAGACAACTACAACAAAGTAGTGAATGACTCAAATAGTACTGCTGACCAAAGGCAATTTGCAAGAGAAAAACTTGACAGTGCAAGGGATAGGTTGGACAAGGTAAAAGAAAAAGACAAAAAGTACAACGAAGCCCAAAAGGAATCTGCAAAAAGGTCCGCAAAGAACTACTTTATGGGCTATGAAAAAGACGGAAAACATGTAGATGGTGTTTTTGACAAGGCAAAAGATTCCGCAAAAAATTTCTTTGCACCAGGTGGGGAAGGTTTTGGGGATAATGCAAAAGTCGCTTGGAGTAGGCTCGCTGGCGGGTTTGGGGACGACAACCCTGCCATAAAACTTATAAGTCAATTTGGTAAAGCCGACGGACGAAAGGGCTTCTACGAAAGTGCTTATGAAAAGAAACTTGGCGAAAATGCCAAGAAAGCAAAAGACAAAAAAGAAGCAAAAGAAAAAGAAAAGAAAGAAAAAGAAGAGGCAGCGGAGGCAGAACTTGAACTATCTAAAAAGAGAAAAATGGCTGAAATGGAAGTGGAAAGACAAGCAAGAGAATCCGAGCATGCACAAAGAATAGAAGAATTGCTAAAGCAGTTTGTCGTTAAAGGCATGGGTGATGAAAAGCATGCAGAATATAACGACCTTTTGGAAAAACGCAAATCGGCAATAGAACTTGGAGACGAGGCGTCTATAAAAGAATTGAATGCAAAAATTGACAAGTTTGAGACCGACAACGAGGTTGCTGTTAAGACCGAAAACGCAAAGCAAGACATTGTAAACAATGAAGAAACAAAAAAAGATTTTGAAGGCTTTAGAGAAGAGTTGCGAAAGAAAGGCGAAGAAGATGCAAAGAGAAAAATGGGCATCAAAGAAGATACAACTATCAATGTCAAAACACCAACCGGGGGAGACCTTAAGGTGTCGTTTAAAGATGACAATGAGTTTGCTGGGAAACTTGGCAAAACTATTGGCAGTCAATTGTCTACATCTTTGAAAGGCGTAAATAATTTGGCTGGTGGTATGAAAAATCTTCAATCTACTATTCAAAGTGTTAAGTCGGGGCAAGATAGCCTTGTAGAATTGCTTGGTAAAATCAACGAAAAATTAGATAAAAAGAAATAGTGATTTAGAAAAGAAAAAATAGTTTTGATTATTTAATATTTTCTTGTTGATTAATTGACAAAATTTTTGTTAAGGCTTTATTTAAAAAAATGTGTGGCAAGTAGACGGGAAAAAGAGTTTGCTTGCCCACAAAAATGTGTGCGAAATTATAAAGAGTTTGCTAGATAAAGTTGGCTTGATTTATTTAAAAAAATTAAATCGAAAAACATACAAAAGGAGTTTATAATGAGATATATTCCAAGAAAGACCAAAGTCAAAATGGAGTTTTTCAAGGGCATAACCTTGTCTGATATTATCGTTATGGCGATAGGTTTTGCTGGCGGACTGTTGTTTGCTATAAGCAATTTGCCTTATCATTGGTACTTTGCACTCGCGTGGGTGTGTCTTATTGCTATGCTCTTTGTTCCTATTGAAGAGGGGCTACGGTTGTATGCGTCTATCGGCCTGCTTATCCGTTTTGTGGCTTTTAGGAAGTCTTACAGCAAGGCTGACGTGGACAAACGTACAAATAGGCTAAAGATAAAGGATATTGTGCCTTATGAGGGAATTATAAAAGACGAAATTATCGACTTTAAAGAGTATTATGGCGAAGTTATCGAAGTGCAACCAGTGGAGTTTGGGTTGCTAAACGGCAACAAGCAAGAACTCGTAATTAAGTCCTTTGCAAACGCACTAAGACGCCTTAGCAACGACCAAAGTGCAAGTATTGTAAAAGTGAGCAAGGCGTTGATTTTTGACGATTACATAACGGGCGAAGATAAGAAGTTTGACGACCTTATGGAGTTGCAATACGAAAACGAAATGACCGAAGAAGAAATTGACGCTAGGTCGGGGGTTTTTGAAGCTCGTGTGGCACAACTCAATATGATGAATAAACAAGAAAAAGTGTATAAAGACTTCTTCTATATTGTTGTTTTTGGCAAGGATAAGGACACTTTGGACTCCACTGCAAAAGGTATGATAGATACTTTGGGCAACAGTGTTGTGCCTATCATGTCACATAAGTTGAAGGGTAAGGAACTTGCGGTGTTTTTGCGTGCCAACTATGGTAGATATTTTGACGAAAGAGACCTTGAGACTATCCCAAAAGACCAATATATCAATTGGGCAATACCAAACGAAATTAAATTTAAAACGACAAAGACAATTATCGACAAGCACAATTACAAGTCTTTTGTTTTGACAGATTATCCGCTCCAAGTGGGCAATGCGTGGGGTGCACCTTTCTTTTTGCTAGACAACGTCAACGTAGTTGTCAATTTCAAACCGGTTCCAAAGGGCGTTGGGGAAAAACGTATCGATAAGTCCATTATCGAGATGGAAGGAAAATTGGAGAATACCTATAAGAGTAGTAAGCGTATTGAAAACGAAATTCAGTTGAAGACTCTCCGCGACCTTCTTCAAATGTTGAAGGGCAACAACGAGCAGTTGTTTGAAGTCAACACACACTTGTTTTGCGAAGATTATGCCAAAAAGGAAGTTCGTGCTGTTTTAAAACAAAATGGCTACAAATTTTCGGAAATGTTTGGTAGACAAGTCGACGCTTTTGTGAGTAGGAACGTCTCCGCTTTGGATACAATAAAAGATTCCAAAAGGGATATCCCAACCACCACGTTTGCGTCTATTTTCCCCTTTATTTCGGGTGCCTTGCTCGACCCAAAAGGGTTTTATATTGGCTCCAACGAGTATCCTGTGTTTATTGACCTTTTCAAACGTGATAGAGAAAGGGCCAACAGCAATATTATGATTATTGGTAAGTCGGGCGGTGGTAAATCTTACGCTACAAAAACACTTCTTACCAACCTTGCTTGCGACAATACAAAAGTTTTCGTGCTCGACCCAGAAGACGAATACACGCCACTTTCCTACAATATGAAAGGAAAGGTCTTGGACGTAGGGTCGTCTCAAAAAGGCCGTTTCAACCCCTTCCACATTATGACCACTCTTGACGCGGACGAAGGTGGTAGCGACGACTCGTATTCCACTCACTTGCAATTTTTGGAAGAATTTTTTAGCATTATTCTTCCCGGTATGCCTTCGGAAGCTTTTGAAGAGTTAAACACTTTGACCATTGAAGCGTATAAAGAAAAAAATATCAACTCGCAAACACCACTTACTCAATTAAAACCAGAAGATTTCCCAATTTTTGACGACCTGTACAATCTTTGTTTGAGAAAATTGAAATCGGAAAAAGACGAGTATCATAGACGTGTTTTGCAAACGGTGGAGACGTATATCTCAAAATTTGCAACGGGCGGGCGAAACGCTAACCTTTGGAATGGCCCAATGTCTATTGCTACAAAAGAAAATTTTGTTACGTTTAACTTCCGTTCTTTGCTTGCCAACCGTAATGAAATTATCGCAAACGCACAGATGCTCCTTGTTTTTAAATATCTAGACAACGAAATTATCAAAAACAAGGACTTCAACGACAAATACAAGGCCAATAGGCATATTGTTGTCGCGGTGGACGAGGCGCACGTCTTTATTAACCCAAAGCACCCTATCGCTCTTGAGTTTATGGCACAAATGGCAAAACGTATCCGTAAATATTCGGGAATGCAAATCGTTATTACACAAAACATCAAGGACTTTGTCGGTTCGCAAGAAATTGCAAGGCAGTCCACAGCCATTATCAACGCAAGTCAGTACTCTTTTATCTTCTCCTTGGCTCCAAACGATATTACCGACCTTATCGAGTTGTATCGTAATGCGGGAGAGATTAACCAAGAAGAGCAAGACAACATTGTTACGGCGGGCGTCGGTCAAGCCTTCCTTATTACAGGTGCCTTGTCAAGAACGTCTGTCAAAATTGAAGCAAATCAAGAGGTTGTGCGGTTGTTTTCATAACAAATTTAAGTTGTTTTGTCTAGGTCTTTCTTTGTTTAAAAATCAATTTTTTATAGATAGCCCCTTTAGGGGCTATTTTTTATTGTCATTTTGTACAAATTTAAATTTTGCTATTGAAATTTTGTTTGCTTTATGCTAAAATACCTACAAATAAATAAAGAGAGGTAAAAAAAATGGCAAAATCTAATAAAAAAGATTTAAACGAACTCATTTATACAAATCTTATTTTTGAATATTTAAACAATATTGGTGGCGAAGAAATTACTCCTAACAAGACTTTTGAGTACATTGAGTCGCTTGGTGTTCTAGATAGAAAAGTGATAAGTAAATTGAATGATGAGAAGAAGGAAGAGTTGACAAATCTTTTCAACTCTTGTATTGAAAATCGCAATTTTAGGGCTCTTGTCGAGTTTGCGGAAAGGGAATCTAAAGGACTTTCGAAAAGAACAATCGACGGCTTTGATTTTGTTTCAAAAGAAATAATGAACAAAAATATAAAAAAAGAAAAGAATGTTTTGCCTATCGAAAACTTGACTTATGAAACTCTTGTCAACGACCGTCTTAGCAAAGATATTTTTTCTAATATCGAATACATGTATCACAAGTTGAGATATGGCATAGATAGAGTGCAAGACGTCAATAGCAAGCATGGTGTAGGTTTGACGGGTGACGAATTTATGTCCCTTTTGTCAGGTCTTTATTATTTGAAAGATGTTTATGATACAAAAAGAGAAAGTTTTGACAATTTTAGACGCTATGAAGAATTTTTTAGAAGAAAAGATGTCGAAAGGACTGTAAAGGGGCTAGGAATTGATTACGAGCCAATGAAAATATATTTTCAAGGCAATGCAATTTTGGGGCCAGAAAGCAATGAATATAGGAAGATGCCATATGAGGAATTCTATTTTGAGCACCTAAATGACATAGACGACCAACAACGCACCTTGTCGAGTTTGATGGTAAAAGATATTGTAAAGGACACTTTGGGTGTAAAAACAAGTCCTTCCTACAAGCCATGGACTAAACTTAATAAGGCTGAGAAAAAGCAAATGGAAGTTTTGATGGCTCACAACGACCATGAAAACTATGCCGATAGTGCAAAAAGGTTGGATATTTTTAGCAATATAATTGAAAGGAGTGCAAATGCTTTTTATAAAAAGCACTCCAAAAATCTTGACCCAAAGGTAACTGTGCAACAAATTGAAGAAGACTTGGTTGATGAGTTGGCAAATTTTGGGGCTTTTGCTTGTGATACTGCTGACGAATTTGAAAATCTTGCAGTCTTTGTTGGGGCACAAAACAAATTTAAAAAATATTACAAAGACCCTGAAATGGCTAAAAATAATCAACTTTTTATGGTTGAAGGCGACAAAAATAGATACACTTCTATCTATGTGAATTTCGAGAACAAGACCTATGTATTAAAAGACGTTGTTGTGCCAGAGGGCGATTTGGACAAGTTTATCAAGTCCCTTGAGCCAATCTCAGTTACTCTTGAAAATGGGGAAACACAAGAAAAAGTTTCCGACACTTTTTCAATGGTGCAAGATAGATTGACTGAAAAATATGGAAAGAGTTTTGACACATTGACCTTTGACGATATTGCTGTCGGCAACTCGGAATTGGCAAATTGTTTCCATATTTCTAAAGATAAAGAAGAAATTGAAGAGCATAAGACTGAATTGTTAAGCAAAGACCCAACAAGTTTTGTCGGTGATAGAGAAAAGGAAGCAAGTGGCAACTATCCAAGACCTTTGATGTGCACAGCCAACTATATTTACGAAGAAGCCTTCAACGAAACAATGGAAAAAATCAAACAAATGATGTTATATAATCCAGAAATATATAAAACTTGGGCGAAAGAAGATGTTGAGAAGACTGAAGATGGCGAAGAAGTTGCAATAGCCGAGCCTGTTGAAGAAATTACTAAGGATAAAGATGAGAAGCCTTTAGAGGAAAGGGGAGACAAATCAACTAGCAGTGATGAGAGCAAGCCTGAGATTGAGACTGAGAGAAAGAAGTTTAACGAAAATGTTGAAACCTTTAAATTTCTCTATGATAAACTTCCAATCTACGCAACAATAATTACCAACGCTGACCTTGACGACGAGAAAAAAGACGCACTTTTAATGAGACTTAATGATTTGAGCACTGCTCTTACAACGTTTAAAGCTTCTATTGGCGATTGTCTTGATGGGTTGGAATATCCTGAAACCATAGAAGAATTGATAGAAATCAACAAAAGTTTTGACGCGAAATTTGGCTCATATCAAAAGGAATTTGACGATATTCTTGAAGACCTAAATAAAAAAGACGAAGAGAAAAGTGAACTTTCTGGTGAAGAATTTGAAAAACTTAAAGCAGAAAAAATTGCTGAAATAGAGAAACAATATTCTCTTTCGGAAAAGTTGCTAAATGACCTTAAAGAGACTGTTGTGTCTAGCGACAATGACGACTTAAAAAATAATGTTGAAGATTTACTTAAACAATTAGACAAGAAATCAACGTTTATTGAGCTTATTCAAAATGCAACGACCGAAGCCGATTTGGACAAGGTTTTAAACGATTGCGAAAGCGTGCTTAGCAACATATCCGACGCAAGATTAGACCTAGAAGCTACTTTAAATGAAAAAAAATATCTTGAAAAAGAACCAGAGAAAAAGCCAGAACCAGAGAAAAAACCGGAAGAAGAGAAAAAGCCAGAAGAATTAGAGAAAAAAGAAGAAAGTGGGCCTGCTGGCGAGACTCTTGAAGAATTGATAAGCAAGGCAAGTGATGAAATGCACGACAAATACGAATTTGTAAATGGGGAAATACTCGCTTGTTCTAGTTTAATACTTGAAAAAAAGCAACAAAACGAAAGCTTCGCTTCTTGGGGGGATATGCTCGACAAAGTTGCTAAATTGAGTGACGCTATCAATAAATTGGGGACGTATGAGCTATCAGACCTTGCAAAGACAAAAGAAGATTTGGACAAAATAAAGAGTAGTTATTTTGATGAAATATCCAAAATCGAAAGCGAACTAGACGGCTTGAAAGAAGACTTTTCAAAATTTGAGGCAGAAGAAAAACATATAAAAGAAGAGAAAGAGAATAGGGACGCTTTTGAGAAACTTAAGGCAGAAAAAATAAGCGAAGTTGAAAATAAATATTCTTCGATAAAAAGCAAGTTGACCGATTGGAAGACAATTTCTATACTACACAAATATAAAGACTTGACGGGCAATTTTGACGCTTTGCTTAATGAAGCAAATAAACTTGTAAATGAATACATTGCAAATGTGCAAAATGCAAAAACAGAAGACGAACTTGAGAACGTTCCGCTTGATTGCTTGTATAGATTTTCTGGCATGAAGACCACCGACATTCCAAACTTGATAAAAGAATGTAAAGATAGAAAGAACCAAGAAGCAAAGAAAGAAGAACAAAAAGAGCAAGAGAAAGAAGACCAAACGAAGCAAGAAAAAGAAGTTCAAAAGGAACTAGAGAAAAAAGAACAAGAAGAGAAAGAGCAACCAAAAACGCAACAAATTGTAGACAAAGGAAATAGTGCAAAAAAGGAAATAGAAGATAGATACAACTCTTTGATTAAGAAGTTCAAAAATTTTAATGGTCTCCTTGACGAGTTTGAACTTGGAAGAGATGAAGAAGAGTTTAAGACGATTTGTTCGCAAGCAAAAGTTGATAGCATTGTAGAAATTTATCAAGATGCTATTGAAACTATAGATAAAGCGAGCTCCGAAAAAGATATTGAACAAATTTTAAATAGGTGCTTATCTGATTTTACTTGCAAAGAAGAATTTTTGGAGAACAATTTGCAAGATAAATTTGATGATTTTAGTAAGAGAGCCATAAAAGAACTAAGCAAAAATACTTTTGGTGCTCATAGAAGTGAGATACTACAAGATTATTACGAAAGACGCACCAAATTAACGAAAGATTTGTATCAAGGTTCAGCTGAATTTAATGCTCAAAAAAATACTTTTAAAGACCTCAAAAAGTGGTGGCAAGGGGTTGAAAAATTTGCAGACTTGAGAGTTACTTATATTAACAAAATAGATGAAAAATTTGAATCTCGAATACTAAATGCAACGACGAAAGAAGAACTAGAAAACGTTCAAAAAGATTACTTGCAATATATAGAGCAAGGATATAAGGAGCTTGAAGATTTGAATGCTGAAATTTATAGACCTGAGAATAAAGAGCCAAAAGCAGAAGAGTCTAAGAAGAATATAGAAAAACAACAAGAAGTAAAGGAAAAAGAAGAGTCTAAGAAGAACGAAGAAAAGCAACCTAAAGCAAAGAAACAAGAGCAAACTGCGGGAAATTCTATAGTAAATAATTCTAAGAAAGAGGAAGAAAAACAACCTAAGCAAACAGGTGTGGCTTCCAAGGAATCTAAAAAAGTAGAAGTAGAACCTGTACAAACAGAAAGCCCTGAACAAACAGAAAGACCTGTACAAACAGAAAAGCCTGTTTCGTTAAATGGCTTGAAAACTGGAATCGGTAGACGACTTTCTTCTATGAATAAATCTGTGAACAATTTTGGCATAAAAGGCAACGACCTTATGGTGCAAGTTGCTAGCAAAATTGAAGAGCTGGAAGAAAAATACAAAAATGCTGGCGACAACATAGACGAACTCGTTAAGATAGCTAAAGAACTTAAAGATTTAGAAGAACTTCGAAGACAACTAAACAATACAACGAAGAAGGTGGAAACTGTATTTCAAAACCTTGGCGACGCGCCGCTTAATGGGAAAGAAGACGAAGGCATGAATTTGCAGTAAAAAAACACGACAAGAGTTGCTTTGAAAGGCAAAGACACTTACGGCTTTCAATAGAATATATAAAAATATGTTGAAAGCCGACTGTCTTGCAATCAATAGTGTTGTTATTCTAAAAATGGTGACAAAATAATTTTACAAGTAGTTTAAAATCTTTTAAAATAAAAAAAATAAAAGGAAGAGAAAAATGGAAAATAATATTGATTATAGTTTTAAAGTTTTGGAAGAAATTTTGACTTTCAAAAAATATCAAAATAGGGAAGAAGTTATGCACGTGGGCAAAACGATGCTTGATAAAGCTATGGAAAAGGACTGCCCACAAGAATACAAAGATGTCTATCAAGAAGCCTATCGCAAACTTGACTCTCTCAATTTTGAGGAAATGAACGAAATTATTGATATTTTGACATCAAACAACGACTAGGTGTGTCGTTTTGCTAAATTTGTTTAATTGTTTTGAACTAATTAGGTCATGTTTTTTTGCTAAATTTTAAAATTTTAGTTTAAATTTGAAAATTGGTGTTGAGTAATTTTTGAAACTAATGTAAAAGGAACATTG
>CAVHMC010000025.1:0-14380 GCA_963636895.1 Oscillospiraceae bacterium
CACCCAACTTCCACCCAACTTCCACCCAACTTCCACCCAACTTCCACCCAACTTAAAACTAAATTTATACCAAATTAAATCATGAACAAAAACAGAAAAATATAAAAAAATTGCAAAATAATGTAAAATTTTACATAAAATTGCAAAAAATAACTAAAAATGCTTTACAAAATATTTGGCAAAAGATAAACTACGGGTAAAGCATATAATAGGCTGGATAGGTGAAAAAATAATTTCACAACTTTCGATTTATTTGCGAAAAAAAGGAGAATTTTATAAATGAAGAAAAAAGGATTGATTACAGCATACAGTTTGCTATGCGTGATTGTTGCTGGTCTTGTGGCAACAATCATTGTGCTTGCTAGTGGCAATCGTACTTTGCGTTCGAGCATTAGCATTTTGTATGTTGCTAGTGATATCGGCGGTACGGTCAGTGCCACCTACCAAGTTGGGGGGGGGGGGCGAGATAAAGAACATGACAGATGCAGATGGCCACACAACCATTGCATTTGCGCATGACACTCCAACTACTTTGTCTTTGTTGTCCACGCAAGAAGATTTAATTGAACTTAATAAAGATGAAGATATAGTTTTTACATATACATTCACGAGCGTTGGCCCAGCCTACTATGCCACTGTTTCGTATAACGATGTGGACACAAGTTCACCTTCGACAAACCTAAAACTTGAATACAAAAGTGCAAGTGACACTGTTTGGCTAGAGGAGAGTGCAGTCGTCGAGGTGCCTCAGTTTGGTTCTGCAACCTATTCAATAAAGATTTCGATTGAAAATGTCTATTTTGATGCAAGCATGAACGGCTACATCAATTGGGCTTTGTCAAAAGAAAAGCCTGTGGTAGACTCCTCGCAACGTGTTTCGCTAAATGTGGTAAACAATGAAGATTCGGCATTAACTACAGATAGCCTTAGCGTTGATGTTGATTCAAGTACCGGAAAATTCCGTATAGTTTGTGCAGTCCCTACAACAGAAGAGACAACTTCTAGCGATTATGTAAATGGTATTTACAATACAAGGACTGTTACATCAGAAAGCACAAGTGAAAATTTGACAGTAAAACAACTCACAAATAAAGACGACGCTGAGTTTTACTATTTTTGTACCAATCCGGTGGTGGTGGGCAACACTTCTTATGGATATGTTGACCCGGGTACAGTTTTTTGGCTCTCAAAAACTTCTAGTGAGGTTTGGTATGACCTTCCAAGTTCTAGATTGACTCTTTATGCTTGCTTTATGAAGCCAAATTATATGAACGAAGAAGTTTATTCAGGCACAGATACCCAAATAATTATGTCAAATAGCATTGTCAACATACCAAACAAAGCTTTTTACTACAAAACAGGTATAACCGACATTGTTATTCCTCAAAGTGTTCAAAATATAGGCTACGGGACAAGCAACGTTGGATATGGCGTTTTTGCGGGGTGTAGTTCTCTTAAAAAAGCAATATTGCCTAACGGTATAACAAGTATAAAGGATGAAGCTTTCTTTAATTGCACCGCACTTACCAAGCTTTCCCTTCCTTCTAATATAACAAGTATCGGCAAAAATGCTTTTGACGGTTGTACCAATTTGACGTATGAAGAAGCGGGCAATATAAAATATTTGGGGAGTGATACAAATAAATATTTGGTGGCTGTCGAGACAACCTCTAAGGATATTTTGTCTTGCACTTTGAATAGTCAAACAAAATTTATCTATCCATCTGCCTTTGCTTCTTGTGCAAAACTTCAAGAGATATCCATTCCGTCGAGTGTTATAAGTATCGGAGAAGATGCCTTTAATAGTTGTTCCAATTTGGTGTTTACGGAAGTTGATGGTATGAAGTATTTGGGGAATAGTGCCAACAAATATTTGGTAGCTGTAAAAGCAACTTCGTCAACAATATCGACTTGCACTTTGAAGGATACTACAAAATTTATCTATTCTTCGGCTTTTGAAGACTGCGTTGGGCTTACTAGTCTTACTATTCCAGAATCTGTAAAAACTATTGGGGCGTCTGCTTTTAAGGGGTGCTCAGAACTTACAAGTATTGTTGTGCCAAGCGGTGTAACAAGTATAGGGGACCTTGCATTTCAAGGTTGTACAAAACTTGCGAGTGTGACTATTTCCTCTAGTGTCACAACTATTGGCGTTTCCGCTTTTGCAAATTGTTCAAAAATTTCAGAAATAACCCTTCCAAGTGGAATAACGAGTGTGAGTGATTCTATGTTTGCTAGTTGCACAGGACTTACAAGTATAACTATCCCAAGCACAATAAAAAGTGTTGGTGCTTCGGCTTTTGAAGGTTGCACTTCTCTTGCAAGTGTGACAATTCCCGAAAGTGTGACAACCCTTGGACCTTCTGCTTTTGCAGATTGTGGTAGCCTCACGTCTTTGACAATTCCTTCTAGTGTCACAAGTATTGGCGAGAGAGCGTTCTTCAATTGCAATGGGTTAAGTAGCCTTGACGTAGCAACGGGCAACACAGTATATAGTGGAGAAAACAATTGCCTTGTGGAGACAGCAACAAAAACTTTGATTTTGGGTTGCAACACCTCTACAATTGCCGACGATATTGAAAATATCGCGGAGTACGCTTTTTATGGTTGTACGGGGCTTACAACGTTGACTATTCCAGATAGCATAAAGAGTGTTGGCGACTCGGCCTTTGAAGGTTGTGACAATTTGACCTACAACACAAGCGACAATATGCAATATTTGGGCAATGATACAAACAAATATTTGGTGGCTGTAAAGGCGACTGCCACGACAATAACTTCTTGCAACTTGGATAGTTTAACCAAGGTTATATACAACAAAGCCTTTAGCGGTTGTAGCAGTCTAACCACCATCACTATCCCAAGCGGAGTCAAATATATAGGTGGTTACGCATTTGATTCTTGTAGCTCGCTTTCGGGGTTGGCCATCTCTTCTGAAGTTGAAAAAATCGGTGAGGGCGCGTTTGGTATGTGCACAGGCATTACAAGTATAGTCGTTGATGGTGGTAATCAATATTATTATACGCAAAACAACTGTCTTGTGGAAAGTGCTACAAAGACATTGATTGCTGGGGTTGATATTTCCACCATTCCAACCGATATAGTTTCGATTGGGGCGTCGGCGTTTGCTGGTAGAAGTAAATTGACGAGTGTTTCTTTCCCAACAACCCTTGTAAACATTGGGGATAGCGCCTTTGACGGTTGCACAGGTCTCACAAGTTTGTCTCTTCCAAAGAATTTAAAAACTGTCGGTGCAAGTGCTTTTAGTGGTTGTACGGGCTTGACGGGGAGTTTATCTATTCCAAATGGTGTGAGAAAGATAGGAGACTCTGCATTTTATAATTGTAGTGGACTTACCAGCCTTACACTTCCAATTAGTGTCACAACTATTGGTGACTCCGCTTTCCAAAATTGCTCCAATATCGCCGGCAACTTGGTCTTGCCAGAAGCGGTCACGACTATTGGCGACTATGCCTTTGATGGTTGCACAGCTCTCGCGGGCGATTTGATTATTCCAAACAAAGTGACAACCATCGGCTCTTCCGCTTTCAATGGTTGTGCCGGCTTTACGAGTTTGTCGCTAGGGGTTTGTATCAAAAGTATTGGAGACTATGTGTTTAGCAATTGTACAAATATAGTAGATTTGTATATTCCAGAAAGCGTCACGACTATTGGGGAGAGTACTTTTGCAAATTGTAAGAGCCTTTCAAACGTATCTATTCCAAATAGTATTATAAACATAGGGGAAGATGCCTTTGATGGGTGCGACCTTTTGATTTATGCTTCCACCGGCAATGTGATGTACCTAGGTAATGTTACAAATAATTTCCTTGTTGCGATGAGAACTCTTTCTAAAGACATAACATCTTGCTCTTTATCAAATAAAACTAAAATAATTTATTGCAAAGCCTTTGCTGAATGTACAAGTTTGACAGGCACCTTGAATATTCCAAATAGCGTGGTGCAAATAGGTGCATTTGCGTTTTACGATTGCACTGGGCTTACAGGTGAATTGGATATACCAGATAGTGTGATACAAGTGGGCAGGTCCGCTTTTGAGTTTTGTACGAGTATTACTAGCCTATCAATAGGGAGTTCCTTGCAACGTCTAGAAGACAATGCTTTTTATAGTAGTGGGCTTAGTGGAGAGCTAGTTGTTCCAGCACAAATTATTGACATGGGTGATGCTGTGTTTAGTAGAACCAAAATTACTAGTGTAGTGCTAGAAGAGGGCACAACAGCCATAACTGATTGGCTCTTTGATTATTGCTCGTCGCTAAAAAGTGTGACTATGCCAACGAGTGTGACCACTATAGGCAGACATGCTTTTGAATATTGTATAAATCTTACTACTCTAGAGATACCGAATACCATTGTTAGCATAGGCGATTTTGCCTATTATAATTGTAATGCTCTTACAAGCGTTAAGATAGGCAATGGTGTAAAATATATAGGTAATTATGCTTTTTATATGTGTAAAAAAGTTACAAGTCTTACTCTTGGTAACAGTATAAAACATATAGGTGACTATGCGTTTTACCAGAACGAGGCAGCAAGTACGTTGACTATTCCAGATACAGTAGAAAGTATTGGAGATAATGCGTTTTCCTGGTGGACCGGGCTTACAGGAACATTGACAATACCAGCGAGTGTAAAGAAATTGGGAAAGGATGCTTTCAGCGTTTGTACGTCTGTTACGACTATAAAAGTTGAAGGAGCTGAATATATAGGGGAAGATGCATTTGCTTCACTTTATAAATTGACTTCAATGTCAATTTCAGATAGTGTAAAGAGTGTGGGCAAGGGCGCACTAAGTGTTTCTTGGAATAGTTCCTCATATAAGACATATAGTAATATGAAATATGTAGGAAATAGCACAAATTATTACTTGATAGCAGCTGATAGTTCTTCAGCTAGCATGACGTCATGTACCATAAATGCAAAGACGAGGTTTATTTTGGCTGATGCTTTTGATAGTTGTACGAGTCTTACGAGCCTGACGATACCAAGTACTTTAGAGCAACTTCCAGAGGAAATTTTTGAAGATCTTATCGCGCTTACAAGTATTACCGTGACGAGTGGTGATGGTGAGGCTAACTATTATATGCAAAACAATTGTCTCATAGAGGCCTCAACAAAAAAATTGTTAAGGGGTTTCAAGAATTCTGTTATTCCAGAAGACGTGACGAGTATAGGAGATTATGCTTTTTATAAGTGCACAGGTTTAACTAGCATAACTATACCAGAGAGTGTGACAAGCATAGGAAATTATGCCTTTAGTGGTTGCACAGGGCTTACTAGTATAGAGATGTCAAATAGTGTGACAAGCATAGGTAATTATACCTTTCAAGGTTGCACAGGGCTTACTAGTATAGAGATATCAAATAGTGTGACAAGCATAGGTAATTATACCTTTCAAGGTTGCACAGGGCTTACTAGTATAGAGATATCAAATAGTGTGACAAGCATAGGTAATTATACCTTTCAAGGTTGCACAGGGCTTACTAGTATAGAGATATCAAATAGTGTGACAAGCATAGGTAATTATACCTTTCAAGGTTGCACAGGGCTTACTAGTATAGAGATATCAAATAGTGTGACAAGCATAGGTAATTATACCTTTCAAGGTTGCACAGGGCTTACTAGTATAGAGATATCAAATAGTGTGACAAGCATAGGTAATGGTGCCTTCTATGGTTGCACAGGTTTAACTAGTATAACAATACCAGAAAGTATGACAAATATAGGTGATAGTGCCTTCTATGGTTGCACAGCTCTTACTAGTATAACGATTCCAGATAGTATAGTAAGAATAGGTACGGATGCTTTTTACAATTGTACCAATTTGACTTATACAACGTTTAACAATATGAAATATTTGGGAAATAAAACAAACCCATATGTAGTGGCTGTGAGCGCAACTTCTACAAGTATATCTTCTTGTACGTTGTCTGGGCAAACCAAAGTTATATGCAACAAAGCTTTTTACACTTGCTCTAGCCTCACTAGTATTGTTATACCAGATAGTGTGACCTATGTGGGACAACTTGCATTTTATAAATGTACTGCACTCACTAGTGCGGTTATTGGAAATAATGTGCAAAGTATTGAGAACCAAACGTTTTATGGGTGTAGTAAACTTGCAAATTTGACTATTGGCAGTAGTGTAAAAACTATTGGGAACTATGCATTTAATGAGTGCTATAAAATAGGTAGCGTGATATTACCAAGTGGAGTGACTAGCATAGGTCAGTATGCTTTTTCTAGCTTAACTTACATTTTTATTCCAAAATCTGTGACAGTGATGGATATTCATGCTATATCAATACAAAGTTCCGGGTCTATGATTTTTGAAGATTTAAAAAGTTACTGGGGACTTTATAATGGTTCCTTTAACTATCCATATAACCAAAACTATGTGCCAGCCGATCATTATATTCCTTACAATAATGCAAAAAATATAAATTGGGCATATAATTATTGCTGGATTAAAATTGTTTAATATGCAAGATTTTTCCCCCATAAATTGAGTTGCAAGGGAAGTAAAATTGTGGTAGAATTGGATAATGGGGGTGCGAAATGAAGGTTTTGAAGTGGTTGTTCAATTTTTCGACTAGGCATCATATGGACACTGCTAGGTACGAAAGGCATGGCAAGTTGTCACGAGTGTTGGTTTTGATTTTTGTACCAATTTTTATGGCACTTGGGGTCGGGTGTATATACTTTGCGGGGACGATAGACTCCAACATAATCATTAAATTTTGTGTCATTGCAGTCGCCACACTTTTTGCTCTCACGTGTGCGGAATATTGCGGTGTGTATAGTTTTTGCGGGTTTGTGTGCTTTCTTTGGGGTTCGATTGAGAGTTTTGCTAAGCGAAAAGACAAGAAAAGGCAGGCTACTCAAAGGGCGGTGAACTCATCTGCAAGCGAAGGTACGTCGCAACAAGACGACCTTTCAACTAAGAAAAATCTTGAGGCGGAGACACCTATCCTTGTCACTGAAAACGTGTCCGAAGAGAGCAATAAAACCGATGCAAAAGACGACAAAAGTTTAGACAAAACGTTAGACACAACACAAACAACGGATAAAAAGCCCGTCTCCAAGTGGCTTGACCTTGCGGTTGGGATATATTGTCTAGTTTTCGCCCTTGCCGGTGTGGCGGGCAGTGTCGTTATGTTCCTACATACTTTATCATTATTGTAAAAAACAAAAAATACAAGTGCGTAGCCAACGAATTTTAAAACTAATATAAAAAAGGATAGTGTATATAACATACATTTTCCTTTTTTTGCTAGTTTCAAAAGGGACAAACCTTACGCACTTTTTTATTTGTTAAATTTTTTACGCAGTTTTCATAAGTGAATGATGTTTATTTACCAATTTTTTATTCAGTTTTTATATGTGAATGATTTTTTTCTATCAAATTTTTGTAAAATTTTTATATTAATCAACTTTTTTGCTTGAAAAAAATATATTTAATTATGGCAAAAAAGTTTTTAGATAGAGATTTTTTGATAGAAAATGTGAAGAATTTAAAGGGAAAGTTGCCGAGCGGGTGCAAATTTTGTGCGGTTGTAAAGTCCAACGCATACGGCCATGGGGCGAGTGACGTGGTGAGAGCAATTCGTGACTTGGTGGACTATTTCGCGGTGGCGAATTTTAGGGAAGCAACGGAGATAAGACCTTTGACGGAGAGACCTATTTTGATTTTGTGTGCTGATTTCGATGACGTGAAAAAGGTCAAAGCAGACGTAGGGGTGTACGACATGGAAGGTATTGCAAGGTTAAAAAAACTTGGTAGACCTTTTGACATTTTTGTGGCACTTGATAGCGGAATGAATAGGCTTGGAGTTAAATCAAAAAAAGAGTTGATGCATATTTTAAAGGCTTGCAAGGCTTCAAAAAATATTAACGTCAAAGGTTATTTTAGTCATATAAGCGACGTGGAAAATGTGGATAGATGCAACAAACAACTGAAAAATTTTCTTTCTCTTGTGCCTGAGAAAAACAAAATCATGCACCTTGCAAGTTCAAATTTTCTAAAACTTGGGAAAAACTTTGCGTTAGATATGGTGCGATTTGGGTTGTCTTTGTATTCAAATGAAAAGCAAGACGCCATGCGTGTAACCGCAAAAATTTTGCAAATAAAAATAGTCCCAAAAGGCGAGTATATCGGCTATGGGAGTAAGGTGCAAGCAAGTGACAATATGCGAATTGCAGTGCTGGACATTGGCTATGCCGATGGGCTTATGCGAAAAAATGTGGGCGGAGACGTATTGATATGCGACAAACGATGCAAAATTCTCAACGTTTGCATGAGTTTGTCTATTGTTGATTTGGGGAAAACACGATGCAAGGTGGGTGAAAACGCTATTATTCTTGGAAAAGATAAAAACAATCAAATCTCGTCACAAGAGATAGCTTTGAGGTGCGACACAATTCCTTATGAAATATTAACAAATTTTTCAAAATTGCAATAATTTTTTTAAGATATTTTTTTGATTTTTATATAAAATTTTATTTTTTAGACGATATATGCCTTTATTTTAGCGGAATTCTCGGATTATGAGAATTGCAAAAGACTATTCCAAAAATTGAAAAACAAGTCTAGAATATATTTTTTTATTTTCTCTTGTAAATTTTTATTGTAAGTGGAAAAATACTTACGTACAAAAAAAGGAGAAAGTTTTATGACAAACTTTAAAGGACATAAATCACTTAATGAAGTGCCAATATTTTTTGCAACGGACAACAACTATTTGCCATATTTAGACGTGGCACTTAGGTCGCTTATCGCCAATGCTTCAAGAGATTATAAATATAGAATTGTAATTTTGAATGTGGGGCTTGATAAGGAGAAAATGGACAAAATTATGTTGTTGCAAGACGACAATTTTGTTATAGATTTTGTGGATATTTCGCACGAATTTGATGAGATAAGGTACAAGCTCAAAAATATTTTTCATTTTAGTCTTGCTTGCTATTATAGGCTTTTTATCGAAAATCTTTTCCCAGAGTACGACAAAATTTTGTATCTTGATTGCGACATCGTCGTGCTAGGGGACATATCAAAACTTTATTTTGAAGATGTAAAAGATTATGCTGTCGCGGGTGTGGTGGAGCAACATATAAAGTACTCAAAAGTTTTTAGCGATTATACAAAAAAAGTGGTGGGCATAGACTGTGACCATTATATTAACTCGGGCATAATGATTATGAACCTTAAAAAACTTAGAGAGCTTAAGGTTGAAGAAAAATTTGTCGATTTAATCAATACGTATAATTTTGATGTTATAGACCCAGACCAAGCATATATCAACTATCTTTGCAAAGGACATATCAAGTTTTTACCCGTTGAGTGGAATAGAACAACCTGCGAGAAAATTGTTTGCAAAAAGCCACAAATTGTGCACTATGCCTTGGGTGAAAAGCCATGGGACAACAAAAAGGTCTTTTTAGGAAAATATTTTTGGAAATATGCAATAGGCTCTTCCTTTTATAGTGACATTTTGCAAGCCAACAAGCGTTTTGACGACCTTGCAAAACTCAAGAAGGCGAGAGCGGGCATTGATATTCAAATTCAAGCCCTAGAGTGTATAGTATCTAAAAATACCTTTATGAATATGTTAAAATCAAATTAAAGTTTTATTCTTGCGTAGTAAAATTAAAATTTTTAATTTTTTGTCTTGTTTAAAATTGAGTAAAGTGATAATATCTCTATATGAAACTTCTTGAAAAACTAAAGAATTATAAAAAGAAGAATGTGGTGTCGCTTCATATGCCGGGGCATAAGGGGAAAAAGATTTGCAAAGATTTGCCTTACGACCTTGACATAACCGAAATTGACGGATTTGACAACCTTCAAAATCCAAAAGGAATTCTAAAAGATTGCTTAGAAAGGGCAAGCAAAGTTTTTTCGTCATACAAGACCTTTTATTCTATCAACGGTGGGACGTGCGGTTGTCTTTCGGCTCTTGCCACTTATTGCGACCTTGGGGACAAAATAATTGTTGCCACCAATTGTCATAAATCTATTTATAATTTTATCGAAATGTTTGATTTGAAGGCCGTTTACGTTACGCCAAAATATGACGAATTTGGTCTCGCAAAATCTTTTTGTGCAAGTGATTTTGAAAGCGTTGTAAAGAGCAATCTCGACGCAAAGGCCGTAGTATTAACAAGCCCTACTTATGAAGGCGTCATATCAGACATCAAAGACATATCTCAATTTTTGCATGAGAAAAACCTTCCGCTAATTGTCGACGAGGCACATGGCTCGCACTTATTTTTGGTGGGCAAAAGTGCAATAAATTGTGGGGCGGATATTGTTTTAAATAGTTGCCACAAGACTTTGCCCGCTTTGACACAAACTGCCCTTATTCATGTGGGGAAAAACGCTTTAAATAAAGAAAATGTCGCAAAAAAGTTGCAAGACAAGTTGAACAAATTTCAATCTTCAAGCCCTTCGTATATTCTTATGGCTTCTATTGACAAGTGCGTGGACTATGTTGCTTCCAAGGGCAAAAAGGCAAGGGCAGAACTTGCAAACAACTTGGACTATTTTAAAGAAAAATCAAAAAAATTAAAATATATAAAAATTTTGAATTATAACGTAGATGGCAAATATTTTGATTTTGACATGACAAAAATTGTGTTGTTTTCGCCTTTTGTTACGGGTGTACAATTGATGAGCATGTTGCGGGAAAAGGGCTTTGAACTCGAAATGAGTTACAATAGATACTGCCTTGCCATGACTACAATAATGGACAATAAAAGGACTTTTGAAAAGTTTATGCAAGCCCTAATTTTGTTGGAGAAAGAAATTGAAAAGTTAGCAAATTTGGAAATAGAAAACAAATTAAATTGTAAAGAACTAGGCAATGCAACTTTTGAAAAGGGTGATGATTTAAAAAATATAGAAAAAAATAAAAAGGTTGCAAATTTTTCTTACAAAAGAGATTTTTTGATGACAATACACGAAGCTCAAAAGGAAATAGGAGATTGGTGCGATATTTTTGAAAGTGTAGGCAAAATCTCTAAAGAATATATCTACGCTTATCCGCCTGGGAGCCCAATACTTATCCCCGGTGAAAAAATATCAAGAGATTTTATTTTGCTACTAAAAGTGTTGCAAGACAACGGAACACAACTGTGTAGCACAACGGGGAAAATCGAAAATCATGAAATTTTGTGTGTGGCAAGCAAGTAGAAAATATTTTTATAAAAAACTAATGCAACAAATGACAGCGTAGGTTATAAGTAGCAAGCAAGTGGAAAATGTTTTTATATAAAAAGTAAGGTGAGACGCAAAAAACATATCAAATCAATGTGCCTTTATGTGCTTGACAAATATAAAAAAAAGGATATAATTTAATTGTAAATAATCATTTAAGGAGAAGAAAATGAAAAGAATTAAAACTTTGAATACAAGAGACCTTGTCAATCAAAATTTGACAAATGCTGGGTGTGGCGAGTGCCAAACTTCTTGCCAAAGTGCTTGCAAAACGTCTTGTGGCGTTGCCAATCAACAATGCGAAAAATGCAAGGGCTAATTTATGGTATAAGGCAAATTTTACAAGTAGGATAAAGATTTAAGTCCTTGGTAAAATTTTGCAAAATTCAAAAAAATAAGTGCCGAACAAGTTTCGGCATTTTTTGTAGGAGCAAATGATGATACATAGTTATAAATTAAATGGGCACAATATTGTACTTGATGTCTTTAGTGGAAGCGTGCATGATGTGGACGACCTTGCGTACGACGTCATAAACCTTTATGAAAAAATGGATAAGGAAAGCATAATATCCGCTATGCTTGAAAAATATAAAGACGATAAAACTGTAAATAGACAAGAGATTTTGGACGTTTTGAGTGATATTGAAGAACTAAAAAACGAGAAAAAACTTTTCACTCGTGATGTTTACGAAGATAAGGCGTTTGACTTTAAAAATAGGAGTAATGTCATAAAGGCTTTGTGTCTTCACGTGGCACACACTTGCAATTTAAATTGCGAATATTGTTTTGCTTCGCAAGGCAAATATCATGGCGATAGGGCACTCATGAGTTTTGAAGTAGGCAAACGTGCCATTGATTTTTTGGTGGAAAACTCTGGGACAAGAAGAAATTTGGAAGTCGACTTTTTTGGTGGCGAGCCTTTGATGAATTTTGACGTTGTCAATAAAATAGTTGAGTACGCAAGAAGTATTGAAAAAAAATACAACAAGAATTTTAGGTTTACCTTGACGACCAATGGTGTTGCAATAAACGACGACGTGATAGAATTTGCAAACAAGGAGTGCCACAATGTTGTTTTGAGTCTTGACGGACGAAAAGAAATTCACGATAGTTTACGCAAAACCAATACGGGCAAAGGGTCTTATGACATTGTTGTCCCAAAATTTCAAGAATTTGTAAAAAGACGTCAAGGAAAAAATTATTATATGCGTGGCACTTTTACGCACAACAATGTGGACTTTACAAAGGATATTTTTCATATGGCTGATTTGGGTTTTACCGAACTTAGCATGGAGCCTGTGGTGTGCAAACCAACGGAAAGTTATGCTTTGACAGAAGAAGATTTGCCAAAACTTTTTGAACAATATGAACTCCTTGCAAAAGATATGTTGCGTCGAGAAAAGGAAGGCAAACCAATAACTTTTTACCACTATATGCTAGACCTAGCACATGGCCCTTGCATATACAAAAGGATAAGCGGGTGCGGAAGTGGGACGGAGTATTTGGCGGTGACACCTTGGGGCGACCTTTACCCTTGCCACCAATTTGTGGGAGAAGAAAAGTTTTGTGTAGGAAACATTTATGAAGGGATAAAAAATAAAGACCTTGTCAACGATTTTAAAATGTGCAATGCCTATGCTAGACCAGATTGCAAGGACTGTTGGGCAAAACTTTATTGCTCGGGCGGTTGTTCTGCCAATGCCTATCATGCAACTGGAGACATAAAGGGCACATATGAGTATGGTTGCGAGTTGTTCAAAAAACGTATTGAATGTGCGATTATGATGCAAGTTGAAAAATCTTCTTGGCAAGAAAAGTAAAGTTTTATCAAAAATAAATTGTTTAAAAGGGTGTGAGGGAAGAAAATGGAATTTCAAATATATGCAACGACGTCTTACGATAAAGACAATATCCAAGAAAAGTTTACCAAAATGGGTGGCGAACTCGCGGGCATTTGCTATATGCCAAGCACTCTTGATAAGGTGCTAAATAAACCTTTGGAAAAGACTTTGAAAAGAGCGGAAATGGTGAAAGAAAGCCGTCACCATAGCGTGTTTGACCATGAGTACATAACTCTTTATTTGCAAGACGTCCCAAAAATGTTTGCAATGCTACTAAACAATGAAAAGGCCTACACAACAAGTGAAAAGAGTGCTCGCTATACAAAAATGAACAATGTAAGGGGCATAGAACTTGACTTGTACGAAAAATGGAAAGCAATTTTTGTCAAACTTATACAAGATAGATATGGAAGCGAAGAATATTTTGACGAAAAAAGGATACAAAAGCTGGCACAAGAAAACGCAAGATACTTTTTGTCCGTCTACTCGAATACTTCTTTAGCCTACACCACATCTTTTAGACAACTAAATTATCTTTATTCGTGGCTCAAAAAAATTGACAAGCACCCAAGTAGACTTGTAAGAAAATTGAAAGGGACGGCGGATAGTTTTTGTGCGTTCCTAGAAGAAAATAGATTGATTGACGATAAAATTTCTAGCCTTGCGGACGATAGGGGCTTTAGTTTAATAGCCAAAAAAGATAGAAAGGAATATTTTGGAGATGTGTATTCGACAAATTACTTAGGCTCCTATGCACAACTCGCCCAAGCACAAAGACATAGAACGCTAAATTATGAATTGAAAGAACTTGAAAAACCCGATTATTATATCCCAAAAATTATCCAAAATGACGAATTTTTAAAGTCGAAGTGGCTAGAAGACATGATAAAGGTTGAAGAATTAACTCCACAAGGACAACTTGTCCAAATTTACGAGAGAGGCACGCCAGAAAACTTTATACTAAAAGTTAAAGAAAGGCTTTGCACTTGTGCACAACTTGAAATAAACGACCAAACAAAGAGTACTCTTGAAAAATATATTGAAAAGACAGACGACCAAGAGTTGAAAAGTATGCTTGAAAAATACAACAAGGGTGCACGATGCACAAGCGGGTTTAAGTGCCCAACACCTTGTGGCTTTAAAGAAGGCATAACTTTAGAACGAGAGATTTAAATTTTTATTTTAATTGAAAACAATTTTAGATAAATATGTAAAAATTAAATAAATAATTATTTGAATTTTTAAAATATGATTAAATTTTTATTCTTTATCTTGTAAAAATTTACAATTTTAAAATTATCAA
>CAVHMC010000026.1:0-14135 GCA_963636895.1 Oscillospiraceae bacterium
CGACATGGTTGTTTGTCTAAAAAAATTGCCTTTGTTCAAAAATTTAAAAAACACAAGGTAAGTGTGCCCCCTTGTGTTTTTTTGTGTAAATTATTAGCCGTTCATTTGATTCATAACTTCTTCTGCAAAGTTATCTTTTCTCTTTTCCAAACCTTCACCCATCTCATAACGGACAAATCTTCTAATTGTGATTTTTTCGCCAATTTTGAGAGTTGCTTCAGTTATAAGGTCAGCAATTGTTTTGCTTGGGTCTTTAACAAAATCTTGTTCCATAAGGCAAACGTCTTTATAATATTTTTTGATACGTCCTTCCACCATTTTTTCAGCAATATTTTGTGGTTTGCCTTCGTTTTTGGCTTGAACAATCAAAATCTCTTTCTCTTTTTCGACGTTTTCTTGTGGGACTTCTTCAATTCTCACATATTCTGGTCTTGCGGCGGCAATTTGCATAGAAATGTCCTTTACAAGTTGATTAAACTCGTCACTCTTTGCAACAAAGTCCGTCTCGCAATTGACTTCGACCAAAACGCCAATCTTTCCGCCCATGTGGATATAACTGCCAACGACGCCTTCGCCAGCAATCCTGCTTGCTTTCTTTGCAACGTTTGCAATACCCTTTTCTCTTAAATAAGCAACCGCCTTTTCCATATCGCCATCGCTAGCAACAAGTGCTTTTTGGCAGTCTTGTATGCCAGCACCTGTCTTTGCTCTCAAATCTTTTATATCACTTGCGTTAATCATAATTATTCCCCTTTCTTTGATGTATTTTCTGCTTCCAACATTTCAGCCATATTCACGTTTTCTTCTGCTTCGGCATTGGCTTGCTCTGCACTAAGTCTTGGTGAAACGCCTTCCTTTGCTTCGATTACTGCATCTGCCATAGCACTAACAATGAGTTTAACCGACCTAATTGCATCGTCGTTTGCAGGGATAGGATAATCTACGTCGTCTGGGTCGCAATTTGTGTCAACAATTCCCACAATTGGAATATTGAGTTCTCTTGCTTCCTTTACAGCGATGTGTTCTTTCTTTGGGTCAACGACAAAAAGTAGTCCTGGGAGTTCGGTCATGTCCTTGATTCCGCCAAGGTTTTTCTCAAGTTTATCCCTTTCTGCTTTAAGTTTTGCAACTTCCTTTTTGGTCAAAAATTCAAACTCGCCAACTTGCTCCATTTGATTGAGTTTGTTAAGCCTTGCAATTCTTGTCCTAATTGTTTTGAAGTTGGTCAAAGTCCCGCCAAGCCAACGATTGACAATGTAGTACATTCCGCATCTTTGAGCTTCTTCTTCAATAGCTTCTTGCGCTTGCTTTTTTGTCCCAACGAACAAAATATTTTTGCCACTTGCCACCATATCTCTTATAAAGAAATAAGCATTGTCAACTAGCACCGAAGTATCTTCAAGGTTAATGATATGAATATCGTTCCTTGTCGTAAAGATGTACTTCTTCATCTTTGGGTTCCATTTATTTGATTGATGTCCAAAATGAACCCCCGCCTCTAATAATTGTTTCATAGAAATAACGGGCATAAAAAAATTCCTCCTTCTTGTTTATCTTCCCTAATATTTGTGCTTGGTCACACTTCACCTTAAATAAAACACAGGAAAATTACTTTTGCTTAATAAACCAAATTGATTTTAAAGACTCTTCAATTAAAAACCAATTTTTCTATAAATATAGTCTTTTCTTTAATAAATTTTCAAAAACATATCACAAGTTTTTTCAAAATGTTTTATCTAAAAGGCACAAGAAAAATACTAGGTGCGAATTTAAACGTACCTAGTATATCATAGTAAAATTTTTATTGCAAGATTTTTTTATATATTTTAGAATTATTTTCCCTGTATTTTTTTTATAGCAAATTTTGTTTTAACTCAATCTTTTAGTCTTCGTCGTCATTTAGAAGAATATCAAAAGGCGATTTTTCTTCAGTTTTACTATCCTCTTTTTCAAGTTGCAATTTCATTTGCAATTTTTTGAGCCTAAGTAGCTTTTTGTGATAGTCTTTGAGAGCGTCTTCTAGAATTTCATTCATAAGGCTCAAGCAAACAAGTTTTTCTTTTGGCACAGCTCCCATTTGAGAAAAGATTTCATCAAAATTGATACTAGTTATTTCTTCTATATTTTTGCCTTTAAGTTCGTCCATAAGAAGGTCAAAAGAAACGATGGAAGTTATGCAACCAAAGACCTTGAATTTTGCGACCTTGACTGTCTTGTCTTCAACGGTCAAATACACCTTTGCCACTTCGCCCAAATTGTCATTTTTGGCATATCCCACAGCGTCGGCACCTTTTATCAACCCGACATTGTGTGGAGATAAAAATCTGTCCATAATTTGTTTGTTGTACATATTTTCCACCCCCTATTAAACCTTTTTCTTTGTCAACTTAATTGGTGACATTGCCCTTAGTTTTTCAACAGCTTTTTTGATTTCCGCCACAACAAAGTCGATTTCGTCTTTTGTATTTGTAGTCGAAAAGGAAAATCTCACTGTACTTTGTGCTTCTTCAGCTGTATATCCCATAGCAAGTAAAACGTAATTTGGTGCATGACTTCCGCTTGAGCAAGCACTACCAGTGGAGACTGAAATACCCGCCAAATCTAGCAAGCACATTAAGGCTTCTCCATCAACATTTTGAAACGTTACACTCGCTAGCCCCGGTATCCTTTGGTGAGCATGCCCATTAATCGTTACATTAGGGACAGTTTTTTCAAGAGAAGAAACAAAATAGTCTCTTAAATATCTCAATTTTTTGCAATTTACAATGTAGCTGCTCATAAGCAAATCGCATGCCTTGCCAAAGCCCACGAGACCAGCGACGTTGAGTGTCCCGCCACGTTTTCCCCTTTCTTGCTCGCCACCGACTATCAAATTGTCAATCTTAACACCATGCTTTACATAAAGAGCCCCCGCACCCTTTGGCCCATGAATTTTGTGAGCACTTATTGTCATCGCGTCGACGTCAAGGTCTTTCACGTCAATTTTAAAATTACCCAGTGCTTGCACGCTATCTGTATGAAAAAATACACCCTTTTCGTGACAAATTTTTGCAATTGCTTTTAAGTTCTCGATTGTGCCGACTTCGTTGTTTGCCGACATTATGCTAACAAGAATGGTATCTTGATTGATGTAATGAAGAAGCTCGGCAATGTCCACAAGCCCTGTTTTGTCTACATTGAGATAGGTAACCTTGTAGCCCATTTTTTCAAGTCTTTTGCAACTCTCAAGAACGCTCTCATGCTCAATTTTTGACGTTATGATATGGTTGCCTTTTGCCCTATTGGCAGTTGCAAGCCCATAAATTGCCCAGTTGTTGCTCTCTGTCCCGCCAGAAGTAAAATAAATTTCGCCCCTATTTGCGTTGATTAATTTTGCAACCCTATCACGAGCAAGGTCGACGGCAGAAGAAGCGTCTCTCCCAAAAGAGTGTGGGCTGTTGGGATTGCCAAAATTTTCGCCCAAGACGTCCAGCATCTCTGTCAAGACTTCATTGGACAACTTTGTTGTTGCGACATTATCAAGATAAATTCTTTGCATAATTTCTCCCTTTTATTGCTAAATTTCTTAGACTTTATTATCTACTAAAATTTTACAACAAATTCAATTTTTGTCAATACCTTTCCTATCAAAAGTTTTTGCAGTAAAATTTGTATTTAAATTTGCATTTATACTCGCATTTAAATTTGTATTTAAATTTGCGTTTAAAAAAATGAAATTTTTTTTTAATTATTTACAAAAAAATCACCCTTTCAATAAGAAAAAGTGATTTGTTGTTGTATTATTCGTTATCAGTTGTTTCTTCGTTGGTTTCTTCTTCGTCGGCGGTCTCTTTGCTATCATCAATCTCGACCACTTCCGCGTCTTTGTCGCGAGACTCGATTTTCACAGGCTCAACTCTTGCGATGCCTTGTTTTGTAAATGTCTCTTTCCTACTAGATATTGCGACCCAAAAGGCTGGAAGAACATATATATGTGTTGCAAGCACGACAGCGATACCAATAAGGCAACTAAGAAGTGCAAACAAGATATTTTGAGTGCCAAAAATACACCACACCACCGCAAGCACAACAGCTCCAAGATAGGTATATAAGGTTTGATTTAAACTTTCCCCAACGGACAAATTTGCGACTTCCTTGTTTGTCAATTTCAAATTGTGTGGGTTACGAGCATTGTCTTTTATTCTAAGCATAAGATTTGCACTAGCATAGACACTAAGGCAAAGCACAAATGCAATTGTGACAAAAATGTATTTATTTATCTCAAGTCTTGTAAGACCCACAAAGCAAAGTGTAAGCACAGTGTCTAGCACGCCACCAAAAGCTATGGTGATTGCCCCACGTGTCTTTACCCTAAACAAAGCGTAAACAGTCACGACCACCAAAGCAAAAAGCAATGTGGAGATAACAGTCAACAAAATCTTCAAATCAACAAAGCCGTCAATTGAGGTCGTCTTTTGAGTTAGGTCTCCATTCTTGCCCAAAATGTCACTTTTGTTGGTTAAAGATGTATATTGGGTTGACGTGTTGTATTCCCTATTTATAGCAATTCTAATATTCTCAATATTTTCGTCGCTAGTTTTTTTGATAGTTATAACAAATTCCTTTGTTTTGTAAGAACCTTGCACTTGGAAGGAATTGATAGTAGCATTGTTGTCAACAATTATTTTTTTGATAGTTTTTTGGACTTCGAGCAACTTTTCGTCATTTTCCGTATCGACATCTGTCAATTCAAAATTGACGACCAATTGCGTTCCACCAACAAAATCGTACCCTTTGTTAAAACCAAAAATTCCAACTATAATAGCACAAAGGCAAAACAAAGCAAGTGCGACATAAAGACAAGGCTTAAAAAATTTTGTGTAATCGGCTTTTAAATTAGATTTCATTGTGTGTAGCCTCCCTTTTTAAATTGTACAATTTTTTTCTTGTTGCGTTAATGTTGATATAGGATAGGCATGTCCCGCGAAGAGCGACAAACAAGGTAAAGTAGTTTACAAAAAGCCCCACAAACAATGTCACCGCAAACGCTTTTATGGAAGCACTCCCCACAATGTAGAACACAGCACAAAGAAGTAGCAAGAAAATATATTTTTCGAGAATAGGCATCGTCTTCTTCTTAAAAGCACTTGTAACACTATTTGGTATCTTTTTACCCAAGGAATACTCGTATCGTACCCTTTCAAAAATATCCACCATAGCACCCGCTAGCAAGAAAAAGGTGAAAGCCACACCCAAAATGCCACTCAAATCCATAACGACAAGTGGAATTGATTGGAGCAAGAACGCATAAACCGCTACGAAGATGCCAAAACTCATAATGGACAAAACACCCAACATTCTATATCTAACAACCAACAAAATCATAACCGCCAAGAGCGACACAGCGATTGCAATGCATATCATTGTGAAAGGATTGCCAAAGAAACTGCCAATAGAAGTGCCAAGCCCGCTAGAAATAGTGCTACTAGACACAGTGGAAAGTTGGATAGGTTTCGCCAAAGCGGAAACTTGAAGATAAAGAGCAACGGCAGCGTCTTGAGAAGTTGAGGACAAAGTTATTGATGAAACACCGTTTGACATCTCAAAACCGCTAGAATAGTAGTTGCTTCCATTCAAATACATATACAATTTTTTAGAAGAATCATTTGCGATATTTGTGGTCATTTCCTTTAAAAGTTTTTGTCCCTCTTCCGTAAAATTGATGGTAATAGGATATATACTCTCGGCACCATTTGCTTGAGAAGTACCAAGACTGCACCCAGAGACATACTCCGTCGTGATGCTTCCTTCCGCATCATAATTGGAACTATCAGTGTTGAAACTTATGCCCTTTTCCGCACCAATAAGAGAATAAATATCGCTACTCCCCGCACGACTCATAAGGTTGACAATATTCTCACTATCATAGGTGGAGACTTCAAGACGGATAGTCTCACCCTGCTTTGTGACATTGAAGCCATAAGAAGAAAAGGCAGAATTAAGCCTAAAGACCGTCTCGTCCAACCTAGAAGAAATCTCTTTCTCCGAATACCCCTCTGCGTCAGCGACCTTGTAGGTGACAAGACGCCCACCATTTATATCATAGCCATAATTGATTGCGTTGAAAAAACCCTTGAAAGTTGTATTTGTTGTAGGGACAACAAAACTGACAAAAGTAAGCACCAACCCCAAAATTGTAAGGATAGCCACAATAATTAATTTTATTTTTGACCTAGTTTTGCTCATTTAACCTGGCACATCTCCTTCTAAACAAGTCAAGTATATATAATAAAAAGGTTTTAGTCAATTATATTTTTGAAATTTTATCAATTTAATTTCCAATATCAACTAAATTTTTATTTTTACAACCAATTTGACATACTTTTTTAAAAAAGTTTAGTGTTACAGTCAAAACACTTTTATCGTTTGTTTTAAAACCTACCCTAAAATTTATTGCCAAATTTGATGTAAAATAATCTATATACAAAAAAAGTACTAAAAATTTTTGATATTTCTTGACACAAAAAAAGCAACAAGCCACACTTTTACCTATAAAAGTGACAGATTTTGTGCCAATGTTTTAATAAACAAATTATTTTAAGGCTTCTAAAATTGCGTTTTTTGGTCGCAAGCCAACAAATCTATTGACTTCTTCCCCGCCCTTAAAAATTATCATAGTAGGCACGCTCATAATGCCAAAAGACTTTGCAAGGTCCATACTTTCGTCAATGTCGACCTTGAAAATGTCAACATTTTCGCCCACCTCCTCTTGGATACTCTCCAAAACAGGTGCAAGCATCTTGCAGGGTCCGCACCAAGTAGCAAAGAAGTCGACAAGCACAGTTTTTTTTGAATTTTTGACAAACTCATCAAAATTTTGTTCGTTTACATGTCTTAATTCCATAATTTTTCTCTCCTATTTTTAAATTTTCTTAAAAAATTTTTACTCAAACTAATTTTATTAAAATAAAAAGCAATTTTACAAAAGATTTTAGTTTCTACTTAATAATTTTTATAAAAGTAATTTGCTATTTATCTTAAAAAAATCTTTGAAAAAAATATTTCTAAATACAAAATAACATTTTTTGTCAAAATTGTCGAGCAAAATGATTATTACAAGAAATATTTTCGCAAATCGTGATTTTTGTCGAAACTTTTGAAGGCATCGGTGACGTATTTTTTGTCTATTGTGACGTCGACCATTGGGTGCTCCCCGCCCGCATTGTAACTAATGTCTTCTAGTAAAAGTTCCAAAACTGTGTGAAGTCTACGTGCGCCCAAATTCTCGCTTGTTTCGTTTTCTTCTTCGGTGTATTTTGCAATTTCTTTCAAGGCTTCTTCTTTAAAAATCAAATTAATGTTGTCCACTTTCAACAACTCTTGGTATTGCAAAGTGACGGCATTTTTTGGTTCAGTCAAAATTTTGTAAAACTCTTTTGCGGTCAAATTTTCGAGTTCCACCCTTATTGGAAAACGACCTTGCAACTCTGGTATCAAATCTTCCACTTTTGAAACGTGGAAAGCACCCGCTGCGATAAACAAAATATAGTCGGTCTTGATTATCCCATATTTTGTGTTGACAGTGCAACCTTCGACGATAGGAAGAATATCTCGTTGTACACCTTCTCTACTCACTTCTGGCCCGCTTGACCTTGAATTTGTCCCCGCGATTTTGTCGATTTCGTCAATAAAGATAATTCCTTCTTGCTCGGCTCTTCTTATTGCTTCGCTTTTGACGGTGTCCATATCAATAACCCTATCGCACTCTTCTTGATTTAGGATATCACGTGCTTCTTTGACGGTAAGTTTTCTTTTCTTCTTTTTTTGTGGAAAAATTCCGCCCATAAGGTCACCAAAATTTATCTCCATAGCACCAGCACCCGGCATCATTTCGAAAGATTTTGGGGCTTCTTTCACTTCGAGTTCAACAAAATCGTTGTCGTATTTTCCGTCAAGCAAATTTTGGTTGATATGATTTTTAAATTCGTCGCTGTCAATGTCGCCATCGACAATTCCCCTTTTTATTGGATAAATAAGGTCAAAAAGACGTTTATCGACGGTAGGCTTTACCTTTTCAACAACTTGGCTTGTCATTTCGTCTTTTACAAGGCGGAAGGAAGCCTCGACCAAATCTCGAACCATGCTCTCGACATCTCTCCCGACGTAACCCACTTCTGTATACTTTGTCGCTTCAACTTTTATAAAAGGTGCTTTGACAAGTTTTGCAAGTCGTCTTGCGATTTCGGTCTTTCCAACACCCGTTGGACCTTTCATTATAATATTTTTTGGGGTGATTTCCTCTTGCATTGCTTGAGAAAGTTTTGACCTACGATACCTATTTCTCAAGGCAATAGCCACCGCTTTTTTTGCTTTGTCTTGACCTACAATGTATTTGTCAAGTTCGGCAACAATTTCTCTTGGAGTATATTCCATCTTACACCTCCTCAACGGTTACGTGACCGTTGGTAAACACACATATATCGCTTGTAATTTTGAGAGCTTTCAAAGCAATTTCCTTAGCGGACAAATCGGTATTTTCTATCAACGCTCTTGACGCTGCCAAGGCATAAAACTCGCCACTACCAATAGACGCCACCCCGTACTCAGGCTCAAATACGTCCCCGTTGCCAGAGACATAAAGTAAATTGTCCTTGTCCGCTACAAGCATAAGAGCATCGAGTTTTCTTGTATATTTATCTTCTCTAAACCCAATTGCGAGTTCGACAGCACTTCTCATAAGGTTGCCACCAAACTTTTGCAAAAGTTCTTCAAATTTTTGGCACAAACTAAAGGCATCGGCAGCACCACCCGCAAACCCTATCACAACTTTGTCGTTGTAAATTCGTCTCACCTTCACAGCATTGTTCTTTACAATAAATTTTTCTCCCACAGTCACTTGACCGTCGCCGGCAATGGCTGTTTTGCCATTCCTTTTTACAGCCACAATGGTGGTACTTCTCATATTTTCCATAAATTATTCTCCTTTACTATTTTGTTGGTTATCTACCTTGCTTTTTGGCTCGCTTTTTTCGTAGTCGCACTCTTTGTTTGAGCATTTGTAAACCAACTTATCCTTGTATTCCTTAACCACAAGGTAATTTTTACATTTTGGGCAACGAAGGTTGGTAGGCTTGTCCCAACTAGCAAAAGTGCAACTTGGGTATCCCGAACAACCGTAGAAAATCTTGCCCGTTTTGGTGCGTCTCTCGTACACAGATTTGTGACAAATAGGACAATTGCACACAGGTTCTTGCACGTTGAGAGATTTCACATTTTTGCAAGTTGGGTAATTGGGACATGCGAGAAATTTTGCATACTTTCCTTGTCTTACCACCATCTTTGCACCACATTTTTCGCACACGACGTCGCTAGTCTCCACAGGCATAGAGACCTTTTTAGATTCAAAATAGGCATTTTTTAATTCTTGCTCAAATCCGCCATAAAAATTCTTTATAACGTCTTGCCACTTTGCCTTGCCTTCTTCTATTTTATCTAGAGAGTCTTCCATGCCAGCGGTGAAAGATATATTCATAATATCTTTAAAATATTTTTCCAGAAAATCGGTCACGACGACGCCAAGTTCGGTAGGTTTTAAGGCTTTATTTTGCTTTTCCATATATTTTCTATTAAGCAAAGTCATAACGGTTGGTGCATAGGTGGCAGGTCTGCCGATACCCTTTTCTTCCATGGTTTTTATCAAACTTGCTTCGGTATAACGAGATGGGGGCTTGGTAAATTTTTGCTCACCCTTCAAGTCTATACACTTTAATAGGTCGCCTTCTTCTAGTTTTGGCAACTTGCTTTCTGTGGTGTCTTCGTCATCATTTTTTTCTTCATAAATTTTATAGGCTCTTGTGTAGCCATCAAAAATAGGGGTCCTACCTGTCGACTTAAAGCCATAATCTCCATTGGACAAATTGACAACTTGAGAGTCGTAAGTAGCAGGCGTCATTTGGCTTGCGACAAATCTCTCGTAAATAAGTTTGTACAACTTGTAGTTCTCGCTAGACATGTATTGCTTTACACTTTCGGGCGTTCTATCTAGGCTAATAGGTCTTATCGCTTCGTGAGCGTCTTGAGCATTCTTTTTAGACTTGTAAATATTGAAACTACTTGGAGCGTATTCTTTGCCATAATGGGACAAAATATACTCTTTTGCCTTTACTTGTGCTTCGGGAGAAACACGCGTGGAGTCGGTTCTTATATATGTTATAAGAGCGGTCTTGCCCTCACTGCCAAGTTCCACACCTTCGTACAAGGCTTGTGCACTACGGGTAGTTTGAGGGATACTAAGTCCTATTTTATTTAAGGCATCTTGTTGCAAAGTACTTGTGATAAAAGGTGCTGGTGGTGCGGACTTTGTAACCGTTCTTTTTATATTATCAACCTTAAAATCATTTTGTTTTAGGTCTTGCAAAACGGTGTCATTTTCTTCTTTTGTGCTTGGAATAAACTTTTTGCCACACTTTGTCACAAGAGAAGACTTGAACTTTACACCCAACTTTTCGAGCAAAGCATTTATTGTCCAAAACTCTTGTGGTTTGAACTTCTCAATCTCCTTTTCCCTATCCACAATTATTTTTAGTGCCACACTTTGCACACGCCCAGCGGACAAATTTGGTCTAATTTTTTTGCAAATAATGGGTGAAACTTTGTAACCGACAAGCCTATCAAGCACACGCCTACCTTGTTGAGCATGAACCAAATCCATATTGATTTTGCGTGGATTTTTCACCGCTTCTTGCACGACAGACTTGGAAATCTCGTTAAACTCTATCCTACAAGGGTCGTTTTCGTCGATGTTTAAAATTTTTTCGATATGCCAACTTATCGCTTCCCCTTCTCTATCAGGGTCGGTGGCAAGTAGCACAGCGTCTGCCTTGCTAGCCTTTTGCTTTAAGGTCTTTATTATGTCTTCCTTATCGGGCATAATCTCGTATTTTGGCTCAAAATTGTTGGAGATATCAACCCCAATTGATTTGGCGGGCAAGTCTCTCACATGCCCTTTTGTGGCCACTACGTCATATCCGTCGCCCAAATATTTTTTTAAAGTCTCACGTTTGCCGGGACCTTCTATGATAACTAATTTCATTTAAATCTCGCTTTTTTGATTTGAAAAATGGAATATCAAATCTATGTCGTTTTATCTTAAATTTTTCAAATTGTCAAACAACTTTTGGTGTAAATTGCATTAATTTTACAAAATGAGTTGCCCTTTAAACCATTTTTTATTAACCTTTACAACTAAATTATCGTTAAAATCTTACTTTTTTCACTAAAAAAATAATTTTTTTGCAAGTTTTACTTTTTAAATTTTTTGTCCTTTTTTATTTTTCTTTAAATTTTTGCTTCTCTTTATTTTTTTTATCTTTCTTTAAAAATTTTTGCCTTTATTTACTTTTTTTTGTTTTTATTTGTTTTTTTTGGTTTTTATTTCAAAAAGTAGGTGTTGCCGGCAAGTTTTTTTACAACGCCTTTTATTGTCATCTTTGTAAGTATTGTGTTGAGCAAACTTACCCCAAGCCCAGTGCCGTCTACTATCTCTTGAAAGGTCTTTTCGCCCTTTTGCAAAAAGTCTATAATCGCTTGCTCGGGAGTGGAAAAATCTGTCTTTTCTTCCTTTTCTACAATAGGCACAAGATTGTACTCTTCTACAATATCTTCAATTTGGCTCACACCTTTTGCATGCCCTTGTGTTATCATTCTATTTGTGCCACGAGACGAATCGGAAAATATTGACCCCATAACAGCAAACACGTCTCGACCATAATCAAGTGCATAATTTTTGGTGTGCATAACTCCGCTATTTTCTTGCGCTTCCGTCACAAGTATCGCACGAGATAGACCTGCAATAATTCTATTCCTTATTGGGAACATATGGGCTTCCAATTTTGTCTTTGGTGGCATTTCGCTTACAAGAAGTCCGTCCTTTTCCACGATTTCACTGGCAAGACGAGTGTTGGCAGTTGGGTAAATTTTGTCTAGTCCGCCCGCCAAGACGGCAATTGTTTTGCCCTTGTTTTTGAGAGTTTCGGTGTGAGACAAAGTATCCACGCCATATGCAAGCCCGCTCACAATTGTAAAGCCGTATTTTATAAGGTCCTTTGTAAACTTTTCGGTGACCATCACACCATAGTTTGTTATTTTCCTACTACCTACCACACCAATACAAAGAGTGTTTAGCAAGGCTTTATCTCCTTTGTAGTACAAAACAAAAGGCGGTGTGTCGATATTCCTTAAAGTCTCGGGATAATCGTCATCAAAAATTGTAATATAACCTATTTTTAATTTATTTAGGTCGTCAAAAACTTTTGATAAGTATTTTTCGTCTATATTATCAAATAAAATTTTGTATTGCTCGTCCTCAAGAAAGGACATCATGTATTGTCTTTTTTTAGCAAAACTTTCTTTATGTAAAATATCTATCTTGTTGTCAAACAACTCAAAAAGTTTTTGCTTTTTGTGATATGTCATAAAAGGAAAACTATCCAAAAATATGGCAACATCTTTACTTTCCAAAATTGATTCTCCTTTTAAGTGAGATATTTGTCGTCTAGACTTCTATAATTTATAGCTTCGATAACATGGTCGAGTTTGACGTCTTCGCTTCCTTCAAGGTCTGCAATTGTACGTGCCACCTTTAAAACTCTATTGTAGGCACGTGCGGTGAGTTTGAGACTTTCAAACGCTTCACCCAAAAACTCCACACTCTCGTCGTCTAGTTTGCAATATTTCTTTATCATAGCGTTGGTCATCTTGCTATTGCTATAAATCTTCTTCCCCGCAAAACGTTTTGACTGCACGTCTCGAGCCTTGTCCACACGTTGCTTTATCTTGCAAGAAGGTTCTTCGTCAACAGTGCCACTCAAGTCTTGGTAACTCACACTGTCCACTTCGATAAGCATATCTATTCTATCCATCAAAGGTCCCGAAAGCTTGGACAAATAATTGTGTATTTGAGAGGGCGTGCATCTACATGGGTGGTCCTTTGAACCATAATTGCCACAAGGGCAAGGGTTCATGCTAACAATCAAGATAAAGTCGGCAGGATATTCCACAGTTTGAGCATTTCTAGCCACCGTAATAACGCCATCTTCCAAAGGTTGACGCAAGGCTTCCAAAGTATGCCTATTATACTCGGGCATTTCGTCTAGAAAAAGCACCCCATTATGTGCAAGGCTAATCTCGCCCGGTTTGGCTTTTTGCCCGCCACCTGTCAAGGCAATAATTGTTGCCGTATGGTGTGGAGACCTAAAAGGACGCTCAGTTAAGATGCCCACCCTACTATCAAGAGTGCCTGCTATGCTGTGAATTTTGGTAACTTCCAAGGCTTCTTCAAAAGTCATATCGGGCAAAATTGTTGGAAAAGCACGTGCAAGCATTGTCTTGCCACTACCCGGAGGACCTATAAGCAAAACATTGTGCCCACCCGCAGCGGAAATCTCAAGTGCACGTTTTGCACTCGCTTGCCCCTTTATTTGCGAGAAGTCTCCCACAGCCGTCCTTGTTGATTTTATGTATTCGTAACTCATAACTTCAACGGGTTTTATTTGTATTTCCCCATTTAAGAACTTTACGACCTCTTCCAAATTTTCGGCTGGATAAACTTCCATGCCTTCGATAAAGCCCGCCTCGTTGGCGTTGCCTTTTGGAATAACGACCTTTTTTATCCCGAGACTTCTTGCGGTTATAAGAATAGGCAAAAGACCTTTTATTCGACGCAAAGTTCCGTCTAGAGAAAGTTCCCCTATAAAAGAAAAACCATTCAAAAAGTCCTTGTCCGTACCTATTTGCTCTGTGCCTACAAGTATGCCTATTGCAATGGGCAAGTCGTAGAGTGAGCCTTCCTTTTTGGTGTCGGCTGGAGCAAGATTGATAGTGATTCGGCTTATAGGATAATTGTATCCTTGATTTTTGATGGCAGACAACACACGTTGCTTGGACTCTTTTATTGCAGCGTCGGCAAGCCCCACCATTTCGTATGTTGGGAGCCCCTTATTGACATCTATTTCCACTTTTACAAGATAACCGTTGAGCCCTACAAGGCCAAAAGAATTGACAATTGCTAACATTTTTCTTTCCTTTTTACAACCTATTATATATGAATATCCATTTTTTACCAAACAAAATTTAATCGCCACCCCAAATCTTTATGT
>CAVHMC010000027.1:0-2249 GCA_963636895.1 Oscillospiraceae bacterium
ATTTTATATTAAAAATTTTAATATTTTACGTTAATTTTAAATTTAAGACCATATTATTTTATAATAAAAAATCTTATTACTTTATGTTAAAAAGTTAATATTTTACGTCTAGGATTATATTAGTTTACGTTAATAATTTTCATTATTTTATGTTAAAATTTTTATTAAATGAACTCTCGGCCAAGATGAAAATCGTCTTGTTTTAGTTTTTTTATAAGTTGAAAAAAGATTTTCCCCGTTGCGAGATTTATTTTTTCGTTGATAGAGCCGTAAATATTTTCGCTATAAATATGTATGCCTTCGCTGTTTCCGATAGCAAAGTAGAGCAAGCCCTTCTCCAAATCTCCACAACTTGTGGCAACGACGTCGGCGCCCGAATTTTCCAGCACGCCAAGGGCCATCTCATAGGCAATTTCGCCATAGTCAATTTTGGGCTTGTTGTAACAGTTGCTGTCCACGCCCAAAAGTTTGGTTTTGGACTCATGGGAGACGACCACGTAGGCTTCCCTCAAAATTTTATCACTATTTGCGACCTTGCCAAGGCATGACGACATCTCGCCCCGCGTAAAGTCTTCGGCAAAAGATACCGTCAAATTTCTGACAGACAAAATAGACAAGATAAATTCTTCCAAACTCTCATCTTTTTCGCTATAAAAATAAGGTAAAAGTTTGGTGTAAATCTTTGAAACAAGTGCTTTTTGTGCGTCGCTCCTTGTACCTTCGTCGATGCTAATAACGACCTCGCCCCGCAAAAATTTTTCCGAACAAACCACCTTAATCTCGTATTTGTTTTTTATTTCATCACGCAAAAGTGTCTGCAATTCTTGAAGTTTGATGCCAAAAGTTCGCAAGATATACGTCTTGCCCTTTTGCTTGCCTTTCGATAAGATATAAGGTAAAACGGACGAGAAAAAAATGTGATAAAGTTCGTCACTTTCAAGTGGCAAAAGAAAAATAAGTTTGCCGTTTTCTTCTATCAAACAGCCTTGATAGGCACTGAAGGGATTTTTGATAGTTCTTGCGTTGCTTGGCATTTGAGAAAGGCTATTATCTTCTCTTTGCAAGGGGACATTTTTTGCCATAGCATACTCGTCGATATATTTTTTTGCATAGTCGCTAATCTCAATTTTTGCTCCAAATTTGTCGGATAAGACGTGCTTTACCATATAGAACTTGTCCCACTCGTTTTCGGTCACGACTATTGTTGCGTCGCTAAGTTCCATGGCTCTATCAATTGCACCTTTTACGATACTTGACTCGGGTTTTGCAGTTTCAACAAATATTACATCTTGCTTGTTTTTGTAAAGTGAAGCACAAATATTGCTTAGGGTGTCTTCTTTTATATTAGAAACGATTTCGCTATTTGACACTACGACTATTGATGTTTTCATATTTCTCCTATCTACAAAAAATAGGCTAAAATGTGCCTATTTTTATAAAACTTAAAATGTAAAAATTTTTTTATTTTTTCTTACCTTTTTTGCTGTTAGATTTTGTTTTGTTTTCGGAACTTTTTGTCGCCAAAGTTTTCTCAACAACAGATTTTTCAAGGCTTGTTTGGTCGCTTGGTTTATCCACTTCCACTTGTGTTTCTTTAAAAAGATGCCAATTCTTTATCAAATAATTGCACCCCGACAAAACAGTCAAAACAGTTGTAATGGCAAGCCCAGCAAAGCACACCCAATAGATAATATCTAGCACGCTTGCTTGAAAGACTGCCCTTTGCTTTAGATAACTATAGAGCATAAAAAGGAGCAAAGAAACAAATTGAAAGGAAGCCTTGACTTTGCCAAAATAATCAGCCGAAATTATGACATTTTTGCTGGCGCCTAGTTGGCGAATAGCACTCACCATGAGTTCCCTAGCAATAATAATAACGGCAAAAATCACACCAAAAGGAGTTGCCACAGTGCCATCTGCAACGACAAGAAGAAGGCTTGTTATCACAAACATTTTGTCGGCAATAGAGTCAAGAAAAGTGCCAAGCACCGTTGTTTCGTTTCTTTTTCTTGCCAAATATCCATCAAAAAAGTCGGTCGCAATGCCAACAAAGAACAGCATTGTCGCAATCATTTTTCCACCATACAAAAAACTTTCTGAAAGATAGAAAAAAATAATAAATGGTATCAAAATTATTCGTGCTAAGGTTATTCTATTTGGTAAATTCATATTATTCCCTTTTAAAATGTTAAAAAAGTTTAAGTAAAAACTTTAAACTTTGGCTGTTTAAGTTTTTAAATATAAAGCCC
>CAVHMC010000027.1:2259-14037 GCA_963636895.1 Oscillospiraceae bacterium
TTTAAAAAAATTAAATTTTTCTTAAAAGATTAAATTTTATTTTAGAAATAAATTCGATTTAGAAAAAATAAATTTGATTTTTAATAATAAATTTGATTTTTAAAATAAAAACTTAAAAACGCCCCTTTTAAACTTGCTTTAACACAATAAGTATATAAAAAAAGCACATAAAAGTAAACTAATATGTGCTATTTTTTTCATTTTGTGCAATAAAAATGCCATCTTTAAAATCTTCTATTGTCACATCAACAAAGCAACCGATATTTAATTTGCGATAAGAAGAAAAGTAAACCAAGAAGTCGACATCGGGGGCACTAAAATATGGCCTTGCTTCGTAAATGCCGTCATTGTAGACCTTGTCGACCACCACTTTGAAGGTTTTGCCTATCAATTTTTTATTGTTTGAAATCGCAATTTTTTCTTGCAATTTTTGTATTTTTTCTAATCTTTCGTCCTTTACATCTTCTAGCACTTGCACCATATCGTAGGCTTTTGTGTCTTCCTCTCTTGAATATTTAAAGAAGCCCACGTTGTCGAGTTTGTAAGTCTTTAAAAATTTGCAAAGTTCTTTGAAATCTTTATCTGTTTCCCCCGGGAAACCCACCATAAACGTTGACCTAATCTTTATATCGGGAATTTCGCGTCTAAGTTTTAGGATAAGTTCTTCTATGTCTTTTTTGCGAGTTCTTCTACACATGTTGAGCAAAACATTGTCGCTTGCATGTTGCAAAGGCATATCAAGGTAATGTACAATTTTTGGGTTAGTCTTTATTTCGTTTATCAATCTGTCGTCGACCAAATCTGGATAGCAATATAACAACCTTATCCACACAAGTTTTTTTATTTTTGAAAGTTTCCTTAGCAAATCGACCAAATTTTCGCCCGTATCAAAGCCAAAATTTGTGACATCTTGGGCAACAAGGACAATTTCTCTCACACCTTTTTCGCACAAAGCGTCGGCTTCTTGTACAAGGTCGTCAATTTTTCGCGACTTGTAAGGACCTTTTATAAAAGGAATTTTGCAAAAAGCACACCTATTGTTGCAACCATCGGCAATTTTAAGATAAGCATAGTGCATTGGAGTGGTGAGTCTACGTGCTTTTGTAGTCTCAACACTTTTATTTTCTTTAACTCCCATCAATTTGCAAATAATTTGCCTTGCGTTTTTGTAATCGTCTGGCACCAAAATGGCATCAACGATAGGAAATTCTTGCAAAACTTTTTCCTTTTCAAGTTGTGGAAGACAACCCATAACGACAAGCTTTTTTAGGCTTGCGGTTTTCTTGAGTTCACCCATTTCCTTTATTATGGACTTGGCTTCTTCCCTTGCGTCTTTTAAAAACGCACACGTGTTTATCAAAATAATCTCCGCTTGTTTTTCGTCGCCTACAGTCTCAAAACCTTCTTTTGGAAGAGCGGATATAACGTCTTCCAAGTCTACTCTATTTTTGTCGCAACCAAGGCAAATAAAGCCTATTTTTATCTTTTTGTTTATCATTGCAATTTGTTGTCTCCATATATTTTGTTGTAGTCTTGCATGGTCACATACACCGACCTTGGCTTGCTTCCGTCACTAGAAGATATAAAGCCCGCCATTTCCATTTGGTCGATAATTTTTGCCGAACGTTGATAGCCAATGGCAAATCTTCTTTGCAAAAGAGAAATTGATGCTTGACCGTTCTCAATAACAAGTTTTAAAGCGTCTGGCATAAGGCTATCCACCGCAGGAATACTGCCATTGCCATTGTACGAGCCACCACCTTCGCTATTTTCTTCCTTATTGATGGCTTTTTCGATATTAGGGTCGTAGTGGCATGGGTTGTGGTCACGAATAAAATCGACCACAGCCTTAACTTCTGGCGTATCCACAAAGCACCCTTGCACACGCACTGGCTCGCCATCACGAGACTTGTAGAGCATGTCTCCTCGACCGAGAAGTTTCTCCGCTCCACCTTGGTCGAGAATGGTCTTTGAGTCGACAAAATTGGTGACTGCAAAAGCGATACGCGATGGAAGGTTTATCTTGATACTTCCCGTTATAATATCAACACTTGGTCTTTGCGTCGCAAGAATTAGGTGGATACCCGCAGCCCTTGCCTTTTGTGTCAAACGAATAATTCTCTCTTCAAGTTCCTTTTTATTGGTCGTAACAACAAGGTCGGCAAGTTCGTCTACAATAAGGACAAGGCATGGCAACTTAGGCAACTTGCCTTGTTGAACTTCCACTTGAGCGTTGTATTCGGCTAGATTTTTGACAAAACAATCTTGGAAAATACCAAAACGTCTTTCCATCTCGTCAATTAGCCAGTCAAACGCATTAAGAGCTTTCTTTGGTTCGGTAATTGCTTTTGGCATAAGAAGATGTGGCAAATCGTTGTAAATGCTAAACTCCACTCTCTTTGGGTCAACCAAGATAAGACGCATATCTTCGGGACTTGTTCTAAACATAAGGGACAAAATAAGTGCATTAAGGCACACAGACTTACCACTTCCCGTACTACCAGCGACAAGAAGGTGAGGCATCTTGTCTAGGTTGCAACAATAAACATTGCCGTCAACGTCTTTACCCAAAGCAAAAGTAAGTGGTGCCCTTGACTCTGTAAAACGAGGGGACACAATAATATCTTTCATGCCCACAGTGTCGACGACATCGTTTGGCACTTCTATCCCCACAGCACTCTTGCCCTTGATTGGAGTCTCTATCCTTATATCACTCTTCGCAGCGAGTGCTAAAGCAATATCAGAGGAATGTGCATGAATTTTCCTAACTGGAATACCTACAGGCATATGAAGTTCGTACCTTGTGACCGCTGCCCCACGACGAACAGCCTCAACCTTGGCTGGAATTTTAAACTCGCTTAGCACAGTCTCCAAAATCTCTATATTACGCCTTTGCTTCTCCATATCTTCTTCGGTGTCGTTGACATACGTTTTAAGTAGGTCAACAGGTGGCCTAACATAAGCACTTGGATAGGTAAAGTCGGGAGCGACGTCTTTCTTCTCTTGTTGAGAAGAGCCAGCAAACATATTTAAATTGAAACTATGCCCTAGGCTATCTTCTACATTGCTAGAATTTGCTACTTTGTAATCGTTGTCCATAAATTTTTGGCTAGACACATTGTTTTCGCTATTTATAACTGGCTCTCTTTTCTCGTAAGCATTTTCTTGTGGAGTGTAATTTGAAAAATTGCTTGGGTTGATAGGGCTAAACTTTTTGTCAAAATCTTCACTTTGTATACTATCTAGGTCAACTATTGGAGACAAGTCGTCTATCTCGTCACTTTCATCAAAATTATTTTTTTGTGGCTCAATCTCAAAAGAATTGTCAAAATTTGTCGAAAAATTGCGTGGATTAAGCGGACTAAACGTGTTATTTTGCATATTTTCCTTTGCGTTATTTGCAAAATTATTATTTGACTGAAAATTTGTAAAGTTGGAAGATAGATTGCTATTTGAAAAATTGTTGTCAATATTTTGGTCACGATGCAAGGCAACATTTTGCTTATCGTTAAAAGCCTTCATTTTTGCCTTGTAATCTTCGTAGTCTTCAGCATTGATAATTGGATTGTCGTTGACATTGTTAAAGTCGTGAATTGTTGAAAGATATTCGAGATTTTCTTTTATAACAGGGTCGTCGGACTTCTTAATAGACACACTTTCGTTTACGACAAATTTTTGAGGTCTATCTTCTTGAAAGCTCCTATTTTGCCACGAAAAAGTTGCATTTTGTGGTTTTTTTTCGGTCAAAATAACATTTTCGTCAGGTTCAACCTCGTCTTCTTCGTCAAAATTTTTTAGCCCCAAAAGTTCCTTTGCCCTATCTTGCTTTATGGCTTCTTCGTCTTTAACAAAAATTTCTTCTTGTTTTTCTTCTATAGGCTGTTCGTAAACTTTTTCGGTTTTTTCTTCGCCTTTGTAGTCTTCTACTTCTTGGCTATCAAAATGAAACGTCTCATATTTTGGACGCTCCACCGTCTCCGATTTCTTCTTCTCATTGTAATCGTCAAGGTAAGTAATGATAAAATATATGGAAATAATAAGCCCTATGGCATAGATAACAATGCCTGCAATTTCGTGCAACAAGCTCATAAGAGGATAAGCAAATAGCCCAATGATAACCCCACCCGGGGTGTACATGGAATAGAAACATTTTTGAAGATAAGTGCTATAAGTGTAACTTTGGTCGCCAAATCCGGTAAAAATTATATGCAAAATGCACATAAAAAAGAAAAATGCAAGGGCGAGATAAAGTAAATATTTAAACGAATAGACAAACTTCTTGCCACTTGCAAGAGCAAGACCAAATAAAAAGCAAAAAAGAAGCAAGGCGTAAAGCATAATGCCAAAAACACCAAGCAAAAAGGACTTTACTCCATACAAAAAGTTAAAAGTACTACAAACAAAAAGTATGAGACTTATGCAAACCATCACGACGCCAATGTTTCGTTTTGCACTTTCACTCAATTTCTTTTTGTTTTTCTCTCGTTGGCTCAAAATTCCCTCCTATCAATAATATTAGCACAAATCTTTTGCCCTTCAAAAGGTTTTTAAATGATTTTTGACTTAAAAACGCAAGGATAAACAATTTTTGCCCACTTTTTGCCCACTTTTTATTCATTTTTTGCTCATCTTCTACTTACTTTTTGTGCCTTTTGTTCGCTTTTTGCTTTCCTAACAAAATTTTCAAGTCAAAAGTTGATATATTTACGTGCAAATTTCTTGCAAATTATGTGTAAATCTCTCACAAACAAATCTCAAAAATCATTTAAGGTCGTCAAAAATGGTGGCGTCAAGAGATTTACTTATAACACTCCCACGCATAGTGGAAAAATCAAAAACCTTGTCAATCACTTCTTTTATTTTTTCAGTAGTAACCTTTTCAATCTTTTTTATTCTATTCTCGATAGGGACAAATTTCCCACCACTCACGATATTGTTTAAATTTTTTGATGAAAGCGAACTTGTTTTTTCAAGTCCCGCTAGGAGTAGAGATTTTGTAAAGTTTTTCGCCCTTTCTAATTCTTCTTGTGTGACGCCATCTTTTTTTAGTTTTAAAATTTCTTCTTTTATGCACGCAAGAGTCTTTTTGACTTTGTTTTCGCTTGCCCCAAAAGAAATAGTCAAACTACCAACGTAAGGATTGCAAATTGCTTCGGCATAAATGTCGTACACAAGACCTTCTTCTTCCCTAACCCTTGTAAAAAGTCGCGAGGACATTCCGCCACCAAAAATAAAGGCAAGTAAAATGGTTGTAATTCTACTTTTATTATAAAAAGTGCAACATGGAAAGCCAAAAAGCACGTTGGCTTGTTTTACATCTTTTTTTATTGCCGTAAACCTTCTACCCGTCACAACTATACTAGATTTTTTGTCAGCCTTTGTTGGCGTGCTTTCGCTCTCAAAATTGCAATCAATGTACTTTTCCACCAAATTTTTAACTTTGTCAAAATCAAGCCCGCAAACAATAGATACGACAATATTTTTTGCTATATAATGCTCCTTGTAATAATTGACGATTTCCGCTCTATTTATTTTGGAAAGTGTTTCTTTCGTGCCTATAACTTCTCGCCCAAGGGCTGTATCTCCATACAAAAGTTTGTTGAACTCACTTGAGACAATTGCTCTTGGCTTGTCTTTGTACATGTCAATTTCTTCAAAAATAACCTTGCGTTCCTTGTCAATCTCGTCTTGTTCAAAAAGTGGGTGAAAAACAATATCACTCAAAATTTCGAGCGATTCTTCAAATTTTTCATTTAGGCCTCTTAGATAAAAACACGTGTCTTTCTCGGAAGTGTAAGCATTGAAGTAGGCACCAAAATACTCAAAATCGGCACTAATTTGCTTGCTTGTGCGTTTTTTTGTACCTTTAAAGATAAGGTGCTCGATAAAGTGCGAGATGCCGTTTTCTTCTAACTTTTCATCTTTGCTACCCACCAAAGCACAAATCTTTATGCTTGTAGGTCTTGTCTGTTCAACTTGCTCATAAACAAGTCTCAGCCCGCTTTTGAAAATGTGTAATTTTTGTTCCATTGCTGTTCCCTTTTTCTTTCAATTATAACCTCTAATTTTAAAAAGTAAAAACAATTTTAATAGAAAAAGCAAGACACGACAAACAAGTTGCATTGCTCTTTTCTTATAAAGATATATAATTTTTTAAACACGAAGGAAGATTTTAGCATATAAATAGATTTAAAAATATAAATTGAGTTTACTTGATATTAATAGCGCGAAAGAAAATTTTAAATATAAATAGATTTAAAAATATAATTTGAGTTTATTTGATATTAATAAGGTTATAAAAACCTTGAAAAGTTGCAAATATTGCTTAAAAAAAAGTTTATCAATTAAAGTTGCACACGTCGCTCACTGTCGTGACACAAAGGCCTTTGTCCTTTAAAGTTTTTAAAATGTCACCTAGTGCCTCGGCGGTGTTTTTTGTTGGATGCATAAGTACAAGGTCGCCACCTTGTGTTTTCTCGGTCGCCCTTTTGTAAATAAGTTGGGTGTCTTTATCCCGCCAATCAATCGTATCAAGCGACCACATAATTGTTTTGTAATTCAAACTATCCGCCACCTTGAGAGTCCTGTCATTAAAACTGCCCGAAGGTGGTGCAAAAAGATTGGTCTTTTTGCCACAAATGCCTTCTATCAATTGTTGTGTCATCAAAATTTCGTTCCTATTTTGTTCTTCGTTTAATTTTTTGTGGTCCTTGTGAAAATATCCATGGTTGGCAATTTCATGCCCCTTGCTCGCAATTTTTTTTAGCATCTCGTTGTTTTTGCCCGCCCAATAACCGCCTATAAAAAAGGTGGTATTGACTTGATAATTGTCAAATGTTTCAAGCATGCTATCTAGGTACTCCGTTCCCCAATAGACATTGACCATAAGGCTCACCTTGTCGCCCGATTTATCTCCATAATAATAAGCGGGCGAAGACACGACATAGGTATCCGCACTAAAAGGCACAACAAAAGACAGGGTGACAACAGCCAAAATAAGACAAGACAAAATCACATTGCACGTAAAATGCACAAATTTCTTTTCACTTTTCACATTAAAACCGAAAATCTTCATATATAACTTTATATGAATTACACAACTTAAAATATGAAAAAAATTATATTAAAATAATACTTAAAAGTGTTTTAGGATATTTTAATATAAAAAATCTAAATTAAATTTAAAAAGACCACCTTCCAAGGTAGCCTTTTAATTTAAAAGTTATATAAATTCATTACAAAAAGTTGAATTAACCCCAAATGTTGCCCGAGAAAATTTTTGCCAAAATAACAAAGCAAAGAACCATAACTGCAATAGCAATAGACAAAATAGTTGTCCATTTTTTAAGCCTTGCATCTTTGCTCAAGCCTTTATTTTTGGAATAATAGGTATCCTTTATCCCTGTGATAGAATTTGTAGTATCGCCACCTTCGCTTTCTTGCATAAGGACAAGCACAATCAAAGCGAGTGAGCACAAAGCAATAAGGCACACTAAAATAAATTTTATAATAGGAAATGAGTTTACCACCCAATCAGGTCTAATAACTTCACTACTACTTTCACACAAAAAACTAAACATTTTTACTCCTAAACAATTAAAATCACGAGAGATTGTAACACATAATTTGCCAAAAATCAAATTATTTTACACATTTTTTAATAAACAAGCATAAGAACCGAAAAACATATCAAGGTACACGCTATATATTTGACAGAGACTATAGGTTTTGAATTGTCATAATTGACCATTTTTCTAAAATAAATAAAACCTATAATGACGCACAACGAAATAATTGATTGCCTTGGGTTACTAAAAAAATTGGCTCTAATAAAACTTAATATCGAAAGTAAAGTATCCATTTTTTCTTCCTTTACTTTGATATTGTAATACACCTTTTACGTAATTTCAAGACCTATTTTTAAATTTTGTTATTTTTTGCCCTACTTTTATCAAAAGTGTTGACTATTGAAGCAAATTTGTCGCTATCGAGTGAAGCGCCCCCCACCAAAACGCCATTAAGTGATGCAATCTTTGCAATATCTCTTATGTTGTGCTCGTTTACACTACCACCATAGACAATTGAGACGTCGTTTGCGACCTTTTCGTCATAAAGATTTGCGATGACTTGTCTTATAAGTTTTATCGTCTTTTCTATCTCGGAATTTGTTGCCACAACACCCGTACCGATAGCCCAAACAGGCTCGTAAGCAAAGACGATATGACTAAGCTCATTGCCATAAATATTGTTTAAAGCTTCAGAAATTTGATTGCTAAGCGTCTCCATGGTCAAATTATTCTTTTTATCATATGCCCTTTCTCCAAAACAAAAGATGCACAAAAGTCCCGCTTTTAACGAACTCTTAATTTTTTTGTTTATAGTCGCATCGGTCTCCTTAAATTGACTTCTCCTTTCGCTATGCCCCACAACGACCGCCCCAGCACCAACGCTAGACACCATGTCGGCATTGACCTCTCCCGTATAAGCACCAAAGTTGTTCTCGTTGATATTTTGAGAGGCAACGATAATAGAAGAATTCGCCACCTTGCCGACGACAGTCTTGATAGAAACACTTGGCACAGCCAAAATAACTTGCGAAGACGCATTTTGCACTTTTGGCAATAGTTTTGAGACATAATCTTCAACATCTTTGTCGACTTTATTCATTTTAAAATTTGCTATAACATAATTTTTTTGCATATTCTTTTCCCCCTAAACTTCTTAAACTTTAAAATTAAGAAATTTTGAACAATTTTTTACAAGAATTTTAATATTTTTTTTATAGTCTTGCTATTGAAATTTATTTTATAAACAAATTTCTTCCCGTCATCTCTTTTGGAACTTTTATATCCATCATATTTAGCAAGGTTGGTGCCACGTCTGCCAAAGTGCCGTCTTTTCTTAATTTCAAATTTTTATCCACCCCAAAAACAAACAATGGCACAAGACTTGTGGTGTGTGCGGTGTTTGGCGAGCCATCGTCGTTTTCCATAATATCAGCATTGCCATGGTCGGCAGTGACAATTCCTTGCCCGCCATGAGATAAAATAGCGTCTACCACTCTTTTCATTTGCACGTCAACCACCTTGACAGCCTTGCGGGTAGCAAATTTATCTCCGCTATGCCCCACCATATCACAGTTGGCAAAGTTTATAGCGATAAAATCGTACTTGTCCACACCTTCTAGTGCTTTATCGGCAATTTTTTCAGCTGACATTTGTGGAAAACCCGCATAACTTTGCATTTTTTCGCTATTTATAAGCACTCTATCTTCGCCTTCAAAGCAATCTTGTTTGCCGTCATTGAAAAAGAAGGTCAAGTGTGCATATTTCTCCGTCTCGGCAATTTTTACTTGTTTTAATTTGTTTTGGCTTAGGACTTCGCTTAAAATATTCTTCATTTTTTCTTGCTTATAAACGACGTGAACCTTTTTAAAACTTTCGTCGTACTCGGTCATCGTGACAAAATACAATTTAAGGTCTTGCACAAAATCAAGGTCGTTGTCTTCTGCCATGACGTAGGCTAGTTGTCTCTCTCTATCCGTCCTAAAATTGTAGAACACAACAGCATCTCCCTTGCCAATAAGTCCCAAAGGTAAGCCACTTTTATCCGTCAAACAAATAGGTTTTACAAACTCGTCGGTCTCGCCCTTGTCGTATGCCACTTGTATTGCCTTGTGATAGTCGTCAAACCTTTCCCCATCACCCTTTACCCACAAATTGTAAGCAAGTTTGTTTCTGTTGTAATTTTTATCCCTATCAAGAGCATAAAATCTACCCACAATGGAAACAATTTTGCCACATTTTTTGCGTTTTGTGTACCTATCGACTTGCTCCAAATATTTTAAAATGCTTTTTTGGGCGGTGTCTCGGCCGTCGCCAATAAAGTGAATAAAAACGTTGTAAAAACAATTGTTTTTGCACAAATCAATAAGTGCAAAAAGGTGTTTTATGTGCGAATGTATCCCGCCATCGCTTGGGAGACCTACAAGGTGCAGGGCCTTGTTGTTCTTTTTGCAATAATCGATTGTTTTTAGCAATTCTTTATTCTTAAAAAATTCTCCAGACTTGATGTCTTTGTTGATTTTTACAAGCATTTGATAACTTACTCGCCCGCTACCCAAAGTCATATGCCCCACTTCGCTTGTACCCGCTTGACCTTTTGGCAAGCCGACATATTCTTCACTAGCACGAATAAAAGTGTGCGGAAATGCCCTTTGAAAAGACTTAAAATTGGTGGTGTTTTCTTTTGTAATTCCACTTTTTTCATAATTTTTTGGTTTACCGTAACCATCTAAAATTATAAGTGCAGTCAATTTGTTTTTCATATTTCCCTTTTATTTTTAAACCTTGCATTTTATATAAATTTTTATCAAAAATCATAAAATTAAAATTTTTAGTCAAAACTTTTTGCGACAAAAAGCACAAATGGTTTTGTCTTGACTTGTTTCACAAAAAAAATGCTATAACTAAGTCTCAAATAGTTTTGTTGAGATGTCACAATTATGCCTTATCTTCTACGTCGGATATAACTTCTATCCCTGGGAGAGTTTTGCCTTCAAGCAACATCAAACTTGCACCGCCACCCGTCGACAAATGGTTGATACACTTGCTATATCCCGCCTTGACGACAGCAGATGCACTATCTCCACCGCCCACAAAACTAAAGGCATGCGTGCGTGCCACATATTTGGCTATCTTTTTTGTACCTTTTTCGTACATTGGATTTTCAAAAACCCCCATAGGGCCATTCCAAACCACCGTCCCCGCCTTTTTTATATATTTTTTAAACAATTTTATCGTCTTGGGTCCAATGTCTAGCCCCATATAATTGTCGTCTATCTCGCAAGAGAGAAATCTCTTTGGCTTGTCCGTCGAGTCTAGGCTTGTATTGCAAATGTTGTCGATAGGTAAAATTATATTTGCACGACTATTTTGCGACATTTCAAGAAATTTTTTGCATAATTCCACATCGTCAACGAGAGACTTGCCCACCCTTCCGCCATTTGCTTTAACAAAAGTATAGGCCATTCCGCCACCCACCAAAATGGTGTCCGCTTTGTCAAGAAGGTTCTCTATAACAGGAATTTTGTCCTTTATTTTTGCTCCGCCGAGCACCGCCACAAGTGGTCTATTAGGGTTAGACAAAATCTTTGACATAACCTTCAACTCTTTTCCAATCAAAAAGCCCACCGCATTTGGCAACAATTTTGCGACCCCATAGGTAGATGCATGCTTTCTATGAGCAGTGCCAAAGGCATCGTTGACGTAGACGTCGGCTAGACTCGCAAGTTCTTTGCAAAAAGTCTCGTCGTTTTCTTCTTCCCTTTTATCAAATCTCAAATTTTCTAATAAAACTATGTCACCCGCTTCCATGTTTGCAATTTTTTCTTTTGCATCTTGTCCCACAGTGTCGGTGGCAAAAGTCACCTTGTTCTTTACAAGCGACGACAACTTGTCCGCAACAGGTTTTAGAGAAAACTTTGGGTCAACCTTGCCGTCGGGTCTACCAAGATGAGAGCAAATAATAACTTTTGCCCCTTTGTCGCAAAGATAATTTATTGTAGCGAGACTCTCCATAATGCGAGTTACGTCGTTTATTTCGCCCGTTTTTTTGTTCATTGGCACATTAAAATCAAGCCTTAAAAGCACTTTTTTATTTTGAATATCCAAATCTTTTATTGTTCTTTTCATAAATCTTCTCCTAAGAATAAATTTATCTTATATATTTTATCAATTATAAAAATTTTTGTACATAAATTTAAGCCAATTTTTATAT
>CAVHMC010000028.1:0-13609 GCA_963636895.1 Oscillospiraceae bacterium
AAATATTTCCCTATAAAAATTGCTAATTATAAAAAAAAGAAGTAAATTATGACCAGAACACAAAATATAAAGAAAAATCTTATATTTAATATTATAAAATATGTAACAAGTATTTTGTTGCAGTTTATTTTGCGTACCATTCTTATTTACTATATGGGGGCGGAATATCTAGGGTTAAATGGGCTTTTTTCAAATATTTTTAGTTTTCTTAATCTTGCCGAACTCGGCATTGGCACTGCAATTGTGTTTAGCATGTACAAGCCAATTGCAGAAAACGACATCGAAAAAGTAAAATCTTTGCAAAATTTATATAAAAAATTTTATATAATAATTTCTCTTGTGGTAGGTGTAGTAGGCGGAATATTAACTCCGTTTATAAAGCATTTTATGAACGGTGGTGTAGAGGCAGATATAAATGTATATATTTTGTATGTTATGTATCTTGTGTGCACTCTTGTGGGGTATTGGTCGGCACACAAAAGGTCGCTACTTTTTGCCTATCAAAGGGGAGATGTCGAAAATAGAGTAAAAACCGTATGCACCTTTGCTATGGTGGGAATACAAATTGCCATTTTGATATTTACTAGAAATTATTATTTGTATTTTTCTATAAGTATTTTGTTTTCACTTGTGGAATGTGTTGTGGTGCAAGTTGTTGCAAATAAATTATATCCTGAAATAAACGGGAAGGCGGAAAAATTAGATAGTGCGACTAAAAAAGAGATAACAAAAAATGTGACGGCTCTAAGTATGCACAAAATTGGTGGTACGGTTGTATTTTCGACGGATAATATACTTATCTCGACTTTTTTTGGAGTTGTGGTATTAGGGGTGTATTCAAACTATACTCTAATAACAAGCACAATTTCTACCTTTTTTAATCTTCTCGGCAACGCAGTTCAGGCGAGTGTTGGGGACATGGTGGCAAGTTATGACCCCGATTATGTTTATGATAGGTTTAAAAAAACGAATTTTATTTTTTCTTACCTTTCATCGATGACGACGATATGTCTTGCGGTGCTTTTTCAACCTTTTATTTTAACGTGGACCAGGTCTACAGAGTATTTATTAGATTTTTCTACTGTTCTACTACTTTGTTTTAGTTTTTACCTGTCAAGAATGAGAACAGGAGTGCTTACATATAAGGAAGCGTCGGGACTTTTTTGGCAAGATAGGTGGAAGGCAATCGCGGAGGCTGGAATAAATTTAGTTGCATCTATTGCGCTTGCTTATGTTATGGGCATAAATGGTATTGTTGTGGGCACAATTGTGAGCACACTTGTCGCACCTTTTTGGGTTGAGCCACACGTATTATACAAGTATTATTTTAAGAAAAGTGTGAAAAGTTATTTTTTGAGATATGCACTTGATTTTGCAATTATGATAGTGTGTGGCGTGGCAACATATTTTATTTGTTCACTTATTCCAGACGGCAACTTGTTGCTCCTTGCTGTAAAATTTGTAGCATGCTTTATTATTACAAACGTCTTACTCATCTTGGCGTATCTACCAACTGGCGATATAAAAAGAAGCATAGAAATCGCAAAATCTTTGTTTAGTAAAAAGAAAAGTTAATTGCTAGCACTTTTGAAACTAGAAAAAAATTATGGAAATAAAATATAACCTTTTTTATCTTGGTTTTAAAAACTATTGACTAATGATTAGAACTTTCAAAACAAGCAAAAGAAAAAATGGGACAAAATAAAAAATAAAACAAGCCCTAAAAGTTAGATAACTTTGTGGAGTTACTTCATAATGTAGTCTTCCTTTTTTTAAAATTAGTAAACAATAAGTGAAATATTTTTATTTGTTGGGAAAAATGTGTTGAAGATGCAAATTTTACAACCGCCTATATTCTTTTAAATCTTTTATAGAATATTTCATTTGTTTATCCTTCCTTTGTTTTGTTTTTTTTGTGGGAAGGTGTTTTTAATGGGCTTTATATAGTGGTTTATGATAATAATAGCTTCAAGAAGTGGAGCCAAGAGAAAAACAATCCAAACGTTGTATTGTATAAATTGACAATAAACGGCGGTTATTGCGGAAAAAAGAATAATGCTTTTTAGATAAATATCAAAGACTTCCTTTCCCCAATGCTTGTTGAAATATCTTAAAATCAACCCTGTCAACGGTATTGCCCAAATGAAGACTTGCCACCATCGCATTTCGGAATAAATATTGAGATAAACATAAAAGATTGTGGCAATGAGCCATACAACGGCACACGACAAAATTGTTACAATTATTTTATTGGAAGAATGGTCTTTTATTGTAAAATCTTCTTGCTCGACAAAAGCATTTTCTTCAAAAAAAGAAGATATAGGGACTTCTAAGATAGTGCTTAGTTTGTACAACGTCTCTATGTCTGGCAAAGACTCGCCTTTTTCCCACCTAGAGACCGCTTTATCCGAATAATTTAGTCTTTCGGACAATTCTAGTTGCGTTAGATTTCTCTTTTTTCTTATTGTTGCAAGGTTTTTTGCAACGACTTCTTTTATGTTATCCATATATAAATATTAACCTATAAAAAAGTAAAAGGCAAATAATTTGTTGCATAGATGCGAACTCTCGCCAAACGAGAATAATAGAATTGCCATAAAGTTTATTACTTATTGGTTAAAATTTAAGTTTATTTGTGATTTTTGGGTGATTTTGATTTCAAAAAAACATATAAAAGACAAGTAAAAAGAAGAAATAATTATATGAGCATAAATTAAATAGACTTTTATTAATTCTCGCTGGGCGAGAGTGCGAGAATTGACTCTATTTTGGCGGGTTTAGGTTGAGAGTAAAAAGAGTAGATTTCTCTTCTATATATAAATATATCGTGCTACAATGTTGGCATAAAAGGGGAGAAAAACATATGAAAAATAATATACAGAATCAACCTACAATTTACGAACTCACACCGTCGCAAGAAGTTGTTTCCTTGCAACTAAAATTCTCGCTTGATAAAAGAGTGATAAATATCCTTATCTCCGCCTCAAGTGAAGAAAAGTGGGATATAGACTTGATGCGACAAGCCATCAATTTGGCTTTTTTACGAAACGACTGTTTGCATATTCGCTTTGTTAAAAAGAATAGAAAATGGTGTCAATATTTTGATAATAACGCAACGTGCGGAGAAATACCTTATTACGAATTTTCTACAAAAGAAGAGCAAGAAGCTTTTGTTAACCTTCAAAAAAGTAAGCCTATAAAATATAAAAAGGGTGAAGTTGTTAAGTTCTTTTTGATAAAGACTTACGATAATAAACATATGATTTTTATAAAGGTTTGCCACCTTGTCGCCGATTTGTACGGGCTAAACATTATATATAAAGATATTTTTGAAATATACGATGCAATTAAGTCGGGCAAGGCTCTTCCACCCGCATTGCCAAAATTTGAAGAGGTCGTCAAAAAAGATATTGCCTACAAAAACGATAAAAAAATTCAGGATAGGAATAGAGAATTTTTCACTGATTTAATAAAAAGTAAAGATGAGCCTTATTATGCGGGTTTGCATGGCTTAAATAGCGAAATTGCAAGAAAAAACTATCCAACACGACTTATGAAGATGTTTCTTGTCAACAATCAGACGGATAGTTATTTGAGAAAAATTGACGACAATACCTGCGAAAAAGTGTTTGATTTTTGTACAAAGAACAAGATAACGCCAAGCAACTTCTTGTTTTACGCCATGACACTTACTCAAAGTAAACTCAACAACAATACGGTAAATCAATTGCAACTAGAATTGTCAAATTGCAGGGCGACCGCAATTGAAAGAAAGGTGGCTGGCACAAAGGCACAAAGTTTGGGTTGTTACATAACGATTAATCAAAAGGACACTGTAAAAGAAAGCATGGATACTTTCAACAAAAATCAAACTACCTTTTATAGGCATCTTGGTTTTTCAGATTGGAACTTTCAATGCTTGACACATGACATTTGGAAAAGTTCTCCTATAAGGACCTATTATGCGTCGACATTTTCTTTTGTGCCTGTTATGGCTCCAAAGGGTGTTGAACTTCAAATTTATAGCAATGGAAAATTTGCTTTGCCTGTCTATTTTGCCATTATGTTTGACGTAAACTCTCACAAAATGCAGGTGGCTTATGATTGTCAGCGAAAATTGTATGTTGAACGTGACGTTGATAGATTTCATATCGCCTATCAAAATGTTATTCTTCAAATAATTGACGACCAAGAGCAAAAAATCGCCGATGTGAAAATTTAACAAAAAAATATTTTAAAGAAAAGGTACAATAAAAGGGAAAAATTATGAAGTATTATAAAGAAAAAGACATGCTAAAGGGCACTTTGTTAAAGGAAGGGTCGTATAAGAGTATAAAAGAAGTTTTTGAAAGGGTGGCGAGACTTATCCCAGACACAAACGTGCTTGCAGAACTTGACAACAAAAAAAATATTGTGTACCACACGACAACTGACGTGTTGCGAGATATAGAAAATCTAGGCGACGGACTATTGGCTCTAGGACTAAAAGACAAACATATCGCAATCTTGTCCGAAAATAGTTATAGGTACCTTGTAACCGATGTGACGATTGTGGGCGGCGTTGGCGTGGTAACCCCTATCGACAAAGATGCAAATAGAGAATTGCTTAAAGCATTGCTTGAAAAATGTGATGCGGAAGTGGTGATATGTTCTGCATATCTTGTTCCAAAAATAAAAGAGGTTATGGGTGGCAACAAGAAAATTTCTCAAATAATTACAATAGACAAAAAAGTTGAAGGATATTTATCTTATGAAGAAGTGCAAAGTTTAGGTAGGCTCGAAGCAAACAAGGGAAAATTTAGATTAATTGAAAGAAAAAATGACGAACTTGCGGAAATAATTTTTACTTCAGGGACAACGGGAGCAAACAAAGCGGTTATGCTTACACAAGGGAACTTGACGGCAAATGTTACAAATTGTCTTGAAACAATTTGTGGTAGCAAAACTCACAACACGTCTATGTCTATTCTTCCTATGCATCATGCAACGGAGATTTATACGCATATTTTACCAAGAGTGGCAGGGGGCAGACTTACATACATAAATGGCAGTATGAAAGATATGATGACCAATATAAAAATCTTCAAGCCATATATAATCACCGTCGTTCCTATGGTTGCCAATGCTTTTTATAAAAATATTTGGGCACAAGCAAAAAAGCAGGGTAAAGAAGAAAAACTTAAGAAAGGTATAAAACTTTGCAATTTGTTTTCCAAATTTGGCGTCGATTTGACGCATAAGTTGTTTAAAGATTTGTACGAGCCTTTTGGGGGCAATTTGATACAAATTGTGTGCGGTGGAGCACCACTGGACCCAGAAGTCGTGAAAGGGCTAAGAGACCTTGGCATATATATTGTCAACGGTTTTGGTATAACAGAATGTGGCCCACTTGTGTCTATGAATACAGATACAGTAGGCAATACCGCTTCTGTCGGCAAAGCGTGCCCAAGGCTTGAAATTAAACTTGCAAACAAGGGAGAGGACGGCATCGGGGAACTTTGTGTAAAGGGCGATAGTGTGTCAAAGGGCTATTACAAAGATATAGAAAGCACCAAGTTGGTACACGACAAAGATGGCTTTTTCCACACAGGAGACCTTGCATATATAAATGATAAAGGCGAAATTTTTTTGACTGGGAGAAAGAAAAATCTTATTGTTTTGTCTAGTGGCAAAAATGTTTATCCAGAAGAATTGGAGCATGAAATTGTCACCCGTTTAAAATACGTGCAAGACGTGATGGTGTTTGAAGAATATTGCGAGATAAAGGGAGAGCGAAGCAAAGTTATATGTGCTGAAATTTATCTTGGAGAAAAGGTTGATGAAGATAAAATTGTGCAAGATTTTAGAGCTTTAAACAAAGAAATTGCAAGTTATAAGCGAATCTCTTATGTCGAAATTTTGGAGAGCGAGTTTGAAAAGAACGCATCTAGAAAAATTATGAGAAAGCCAGCACTTGCTAGACATAAAGAAAAGGGCGGACTTGTGGTGTAAAGTGTAAAGAATAAATTTAGAGACAAAATTGTTCTACTTTACTTAAATTAACATTAATTTATAAATTCAACTAAAAAACTATCAAATTTGCTTGAAGATAACCTAATAGATAAAAAATTCAAGGAGTTTAATTACAAATTATCAATTTTATTATAGGAGAAAAAAAATGAACGAATTAAAACAAATTATCAGCGATTATGTCGGCGTGGATAAGGAAGCAATTACCGACGAGACGAGCCTTGTTGGCGATATCGGGTTGGACTCTTTTGGGCTTATATCTTTGCTTTGCACTTTAGAGGATACTTTTGAGGTGAAAATTCCCGATTATGAGTTGCCTACTTTTCAAACTTTTCACGATTTGTCAAATTATTTATCGGCAAATAGCACTGTTTATAACAACGTTGCATAATAAAAAAGTGAACAATGCTTATAATGCAAGGTTCACCGTTTATTAGTTTAAAATAAATTTATAATGCAATTTATTCAAAAAATTTACATTTTATCGAGTGTTTTTATTGCAAGAAGGTTAAGAGTTTCTTCGAGCAAATTTACAAAGCAAGTTGTTTCGTAAAGCAAAGCTACTTGTTTTTCCTTGTTTTCTTCTTTTGAAATGTTTGTCTTGGAATAATTTGAGTTAAACATGTTGGCAATTTTGTACGCATAATCGCAAAGCACATTTGGTGACAAGGTGTTATACGCTTCAAGAATAGCCTTTTCAAATTGAGTAAAACAAAGTAGCAAGTCTTTATTGCAATAATTTGAGTTAAAAGAGGATATTTCAAGCGTCTTTTCGCCCAAAACTTTTCTTAAAATTGATTTCGCTCTCGTTAGAGAATAAAGAAGATAAGGTCCCGTCTTGCCGTCAAAGGAACAAATTTTGTCAGGGTCGCAAATATAGTCTTTTGTCCTTAAAATTGACAAATCGGCAAATTTTAGGGCAGAGATTGCAACACTGTCTGCAATTGTTGCATCGTCGGTGTGACGTCTTGCACTTTCTTTTACTTCCTTAATAAGTATCTCAAGCCCCATAGCCTTGCCGTCACGTGTTTTGTAGGGCTTGCCATCTTTCCCATTTATGGTGCCAAAGCCTGCAAAGTCAAGTATTGGAATGTTGTCAAAAATTGGATAATCTTGGCACACACGAAATAGTTGAGTAAAGTGCAATTCTTGCCTATTGTCCACCACATAAATAACTCGTTCCGCTTTTTGCCTTGTCACTCTATCGTACAAGGTTGCAAGGTCGGTGGTGCTATACAAAATGGCTCCGTCGGACTTAACAAGCATAAAAGGTGGCATTTCTTTTTTGTCGTCACTATGTGCAACGTCTACAACAAGAGCCCCGTCACTTCTTTTTGCATAGCCTTTATCTACAAAGAATTTTACAACCTTTTCGCTATCCGCTTGAGCGTCACTTTCGCCAAGCCACAAATCAAAGGAAACATTTAGCATATCATAATTTTTCTTTAAATCTTGTTTAGAAACATTTACAATATGTTGCCACAAAGCCTTGTAGCCACGTTTCCCTTGTTGCAAAAAATACGTTGCTTGTTTTGCTTCGTTTAGATAATTTTCGTCTTCTTTTGATTTTTCTCGTGCGGTGGGATAAAGGGTGTTTAAGTCGTCTATCGTGATAGGTGGCTCGCTTGGGTATTCGCCTGTGTAGTTATCATCAAAATATACAAGGTCGGGGTGAAGGTTTTTAATTTCAGTTATCACGAGCCCCATTTGTAGACCCCAATCGCCCAAATGCACGTCGCCTATCGTATCGCACCCTACAAAACGGCAAATTCTCTTCAAACCTTCCCCTATGTTTGCCGTCCTCAAATGCCCTACGTGAAGAGGTTTTGCGACGTTTGCGCCACCATAATCTATTATGGTTTTGTAGTGAGTTGCACGAGTTGTTATGTCGTTTTTGTATTCCTTCATAAATTGCACAAGATAGGAAGATAAAAAGTCTTGCGAGACGGTCATATTGATATATCCCGGCTTGCAAACTTCAATTTTACTTGCAACTTTAGAAACTATTTTATTTGCGATTTCGCTTGCTATTTCAAAAGGTGCTTTATGATAAATTTTTGATAAACTCATACAACTGCTCGTTTGATAATCGGCAATAGGAAGAGTGCAAGGCGTGACAACAAAATTTGCGTCATCATAACCCAAATCTCTTGCCGTAGACAACAATTCTTCTTGTAGCAATTCCTCTATAAATTTCATTTTTTCTCCTAAATTACCCGCAATATTTTATGACAAAATACGCTATTGTGCCGACCACTGCTCCAATAGATAGGGCTGTAAAAAATATTTTCCAAAAAGATTTTGGCGTTTTGCCCGTCACTTTTCCGCTTTCGCCATTTACATAATATGTATATTTTTTTTGTCTATATTTGTAAGTTCCTTTGTAGATAGGGAGATAAACATAACTATACTTCATATTTTCAAATGTTGTATCGCACTTAAAATTCTCTATTCTATCATAAGGTTGACTGTATTCAATTTGCCTTTTTATTGCATAGGAAACATCTTGTCTCATAAGGTTTGCATTCTCTTGCAACGAGCAATTTACTGCTTCTCCTATCCAACCATAAAGATATTCTGTGCTATAGCACAACACCTTATCTGTCGAAAAAGGCCCAATGCCTTTGAGTTTGACCGAACTTATCGAGTCTCCCGCGCTCTCAAGATAATCTTTGTAGTTGTCTTGTCTGGAGTCGCTAAACCTAGTCCTTGTAGTATGGACATGACCTTCTCTATCTCTCCTTGATTTTACTCCAAGACCTGAGTATTTTGTGTAAGTACTAAAGTCATACAAAAAGGCAGGCGAGTAAACCCCAACAAGAGTGTCCGCTGTGGCTTGACTTTTGAGATTGTTTGGTGTAAAAGGTCTTTTTTTAAGCCACGAATAAAGTTTTGTCACCGCAGTGTCTTTGTTTATTTTAAAACTAACAAGCCCGTCTGGAAGGTAGTCTACTTTTACCGTTTTTTCGAGATTGCAATCTCCACAGGAAGGGCATCTTGTGAGTGGCGTGTCGCTTGCGGATAAATGTTGTCTACCGCAAGTTTGACAAGTGTATTGTTGATATTCCGTTTTACTAAGAGTTATTGTGCTTTCGTCTGTTAGTACCTTTTTTTCAAGCGTTTTTTCCTTTCCTTCAATTTCTACTACACTAGAACAATGATTGCACACAAGGTCTTGGGAGTTTACGTCAAAAATAAGTTCTCCGCCACAATTTTTACATTTGTTTTGTGTCATTTTATCTCCTATTTGATTTTTGTGCCACATTCAGGGCAAAACTTTGTCGTCTTGCCAATCTCCGCACCACAATTTGGGCAAGTAGGTTTTTGCTCTCCCATTTTATGTCCACATTCCACGCAAAATTTTGCTCTTGTTGTATTTTTTGCACCACACTCTGGGCAAAATTTAACTGACTTTTCTTCTTGTTTGTTTTCCTTTTCGCTACTTTTTTTGCTAGAAGAAATACTTTCCCTTATCATATCACCAATGGCCATACCTGTGCCAATTTGTGCTCCAATAGCCCCTGTGCCTTGATTTTTTGCAAAGTCGCCAATTGCTTCGGCAGATTTGTACTTTACATAAGTGTCCATGTCATTTTTAAGCACACCCATAGAACTTTGTGTGTCGATGGCTTTCTCCACTTGCTCTGGGAAAGAAATATTCTCAATCACAAGATTTGTAAGTTCAAGCCCAATGCTTCTAAATAGTTCGGTGACCGAATTCTTTGCAACCTTGTTAAATTCTAGCAAATTGCAGGCAAGGTCAAGAGCGGAAATTTTGCTTTCAGCAATGGTGTCTGAGATACCAGACACAAGCATGCTTTTGAGATAGTTTACGATATTTTCCGTTGTATAACTAGAATTAGTGCCAAAAATTTCATGCAAAAAAACTTTTGGGTCATTGACACGAAAGGCAAAACTCCCATAACTTTTGATACGAATAGACCCAAAATCTTTATCTCTCATAACAATAGGGTTGGTTGTGCCCCATTTTTGATTGGTAAATTGCTTTGTGTTGACAAAGAAAACGTCTGCTGTAAAAGGCGACTTAAAGCCCCTAGGCCAAGCAAGAAGTGCTGACAAAATAGGCAAATTGTTTACAACAAGAGTGTGTATGCCAGGTGTGAAAATATCGCAAATTTTACCCTTGACCATAAAGATAGCCACTTGCGACTCACGCACTGTGAGTTTGGAGCCTATCATAATTTGTCTACCCTCCATTGGATATTTGTACACCATAGTGTTTTGTGTTGGGTCAAGCCAATCGATATTTTTAAGTGTTTGTGATTTTAAAAAACTAAAAAGTCCCATAATTTTTTCTCCTTATTTTTCTTAGAAATGTATTTTATTTTTGGTTATAATTTTTTTATTTAAAACATTGTATTAATCGTTGGATACATATTTCTATCTTAGAAATTTTGTAAAGTTATTGCGAAAAACGAGTTGTCTTATCTAAGTATAACAGGGCAGTTGATAGCTGTAACTTCTTGCCCTTCGCTTAAAATAATGCTTTGATTGTGTGAATATTCCTTTACATATGTCCCTATGCGAATATTAAAAGTCGTTTCCTTTTCATTTGAAGCAAGTATTGTGTATTTGCCGGGCTTCAATTTGCCCTTTTTGTCTACAACAATTGTTTCGTTTGGGTTTAGCACAAGGTCTTTTGTGGAAAAACTCACCGTAGCCTTGCCTTCTTCGTCGACAACTGTTTGGTTTATTGTATATCGCACGTTGCCCTTTTGGTTGACTTCTTCTACACTGCGACCTTTCATACCTTTAAGTGTTTTAGTGTATTTGCCATTGATAAAGATTAAAAGCAAAAATTGTATTATGCACACAGCACCAAGAGCAATGGTAAGATATTGAAAAGTATCCATATGTTCTCTCCTTTATAAAATCTTTTTCTTCAAACATTGTATAAAATTTCTTGCATTTTTGCAACTATTTTGTCGTTAATAAATTTTTCTTATATAATATATTGCAGTACCTTAAAACGAAAGCTTGTTAGCACGTTTTTTTGTTTTTTTAAAAATTTTGCTTTATTTATATAGAGTCAAAGGTTGCACATATTTTTTCATTGCACTTTTGGGAAAATAATTGTATTTGTGTACATGTATTTCTTATGATATTTTTATTTTGAATTTTACACTTCCTTTTGTTGCCCAAGAAGCTAATTTGTTTCATTATAAATATTCAATTTAACTTAGTTAATTTTTGTTTTGAGATTTTAGCAATTTTTTGATATAATAAAACAAAAACATTTGGAGAAAAGATTATGATGAAAATTGGCACGTCAGGTTATAGGGGGATTATAGGAGAAGATTTTACAAAAGATAGCGTGTGTAAAATAGCACAAGCAACCTGTGACATCTTGGACAAATTTCAAATGGATAAGGTTGTAAGTGTGGGATACGACAACCGCTTTATGAGTGAGATTTTTGCTAAGTGGCTGGCAGAAGTCTTGTGTGGCAATGGTGTAAAAGTTTTGTTTTCAAAAGACCCCGTCACCTCTCCTACGATAAGTTTTGCGGGCAAATATTTTCATACACCTATAAATCTTATGATAACCGCTTCACACAATCCTTATGTATACAACGGTGTAAAGATTTTTTCTAGCAACGGGCAAGACCTTGAGATGTATCTTGAAAAAGAATACACAAAAAGAGCACCAAAAATTAGAAAATACAAATCGCTATCCTTTGAAGATGGTGTGGAAAGTGGGCTTATACAATATGTCGATTGTACAAAAAAGTTTGCTGATACACTAGTTAGCCTTATGCAAAACAAGCCAAACAAAAATTTGAAAATTTGCTACAATGCCATGCATGGGTCGAGTGTAAGGTTGATAAAATACGTGCAACAAAAGTTGGGATTAAATCTTGAAATTTTAAAAGAAGATAGAGACCCTACCTTTAATTATTCTTCCCCTCTCCCAAACGAAGAGAATTTGCAAGAATACAGGAAGTATTCTTTAAAAAACGCCTTTGACTTTGCTTTTGCAAGCGATGGAGATGGCGATAGAGTGGGCGTTTTTGACGAAAAAGGGAATTTCTATGCTGGCAACGAGTTGTCTGCACTTATTTTTTACTATCTTGCAAAAATATGTGGCAAAAAAGGTGGCTTTGTGAGAAATTACAGTTTGTCACAACTTGCAGATTGTACTTGCAATGTGCTTGGCAGAGATATTTTTGAGACAAAAATAGGCTTTAAATATATAGGTCAAGAGATGAAAGACAAGGGGGCTCTCGTTGGGGCGGAAAACAGCGGGATAGAAGTTGCTGGCGGAGCGTGTACAAAAGATAGTATGGCGGTATTTGTTTTGCTCCTTGATATTGTAAGTTTTTACAACAAGCCACTAAGCGAAATCTTCAAGACCTTCAAAAAGACCGTAGGATACAAAATGCAATACAAGGAAGTCTCTTTTGTTGTAAAAAATAAACAAAAAATTATAAAAGCTCTTAAAAAGCAAACTCCAGATTTTGGGCGAAAAGTGGCAAGCAAGGAGACATTAGACGGGTTTAAGTACATATTTGAAGACTGGGGTTTTACACTTATTCGTTTTAGTGGGACAGAAAATCTTTTGCGTCTTGTGTGTGAAGAGACTTCAAAGATTGCCGTAAAAGAAGTTATTGACAATATAAAAAATTTTGTGGATAACTTGTAAAATTAAAATTATTATTGTAGAATAAGACTTGTGATTTTTAAAACAACTTTTGACGTCTAATTTTACAATAAAACCTTGAAATAATTTTTATAAGGCAAAGCGATAAAGACAGCAAAAATATTTATTTAATAAACACTCTCAGTACCTATGTCGTTTTCACTTAAAATATAAAAAAAGGTTTTACAATTGTTACAGCGAAGTTAAATTAAAGTAATTTACAAAAAAGGAAAGATATGGACAAGATTAAATTTAAAAAATTATATAAAGACGCACTTCTTCCTACCTATGCTTATGCAGATGATGCGGGCATGGATATATTTTCGTACGAAGACAAAACAATTGAAGCGGGCAAATGGGCTCTTGTAAAGACGGGCTTTGCGATGGAACTTCCACATGGCTACGAAGCACAGGTTAGGTCAAAAAGTGGCATTGCCTTGAAGTCGGGAGTGTTTTGTCTCAATAGTCCGGGGACAATTGACGAGAATTTTCGTGGCGAAGTGGGCGTTATTCTTATGAATTTGTCAAACGAGCCATATGTGATTTTTAAACAGCAAAAAATAGCACAAATGGTCATTTCTCGTGTGGAGCATTTAGAGAGCCTTGTGTGCGACGACTTGTGCTCGACCAAAAGGGGCGAGGGTGGCTTTGGTTCGACAGGTTTGAATTTAAAAAAATAAGTTTGAGTTTTTTTTAGTTTTATATAAATTTTGATTTGATATGAGATAAATTTGCATATAAGGATACAAAAAAATTTTTAAAAATAAAAAAGTTAAATTGATACTTTGATTATTTGATTAAAAGACAAAAAAATACTTTAAGTAACATTTAAGAAAGTTTATTGCAAAGTCAATTTGAAAATGATAGAAATCAAATTAATAATAATTTAGAAAAAACTAAAAATAGAAAAAAACAAATAAAGATATAAATAAAGATATAAAT